>JAGQLH010000031.1 GCA_020429465.1 Candidatus Dojkabacteria bacterium
TTTAGAATATTATTTTGTTCAGACACAAACAGTTGCTTTGTTTTTGTAACAAATCGGATAATAAACGGCATTCAAATCGAATAATTATGAATTTTGAGAAGCCTGCTTAATTGATAAACCGACTTTACCATCTTCAACCTTAATTACTTTCGCGACCACCTTATCTCCTACTTTAAGATGTTCAGACACATCTTTTACAAAACCATCTGAAATTTCTGAAACATGTACCAATCCAGTTACCGTCGGTGAAATGTCTACGAAAGCACCAAATTCAGCAATTCGTGCGACCGTTCCAGTAACCATTTGACCTACTTCTGGCTTCATTGTGATTGATTTCACCTGAGAAACTACTTCATCCATTACTGCAGAATCGCTTGCAGTAATATGCACAGTTCCATCATCTTTAATGTTTATGTCTGCCTTTCCTTCAACTGATTCAATAATTCCTTTGATTACTTTTCCTCCTGGTCCGATCAATTCACCAATCTGGTCTTGCTCAATTATAATTGTTTCAACTTTAGGTGCGTATGGACTTAGTTCCTTTCGTGGTTCAGGTAAGATAGCTTTATATTTTTCAAGAATAAACATTCTACCATCACGTGCTTTTCCAAGCGCATCCTGTAATATTTCTACACGAACACCTTGCAGTTTTGTATCCATCTGGATTGCAGTAATACCTGTCTCTGTCCCGGTAACTTTAAAATCCATATCTCCATAATAATCTTCTACATCTTGCACATCAGTAAGAAGCTCATACTCACTTTGCGAATCATCCTTTGTAATCAACCCGACAGAAATTCCTGCCACAGGTGCTTTAATTGGAACTCCAGCATCCATAAGTGCTAAACATGATCCGCATGTAGCAGCCATCGATGAAGAACCATTTTGACTCAGAATTTCAGAAACAACTCGGATTGCATATGGAAACTCTTCTTCAGATGGTAGCACTGGCATAAGTGCTTTTTCAGCTAACATTCCGTGCCCGATTTCTCGATTTCCAGCATAGAAGCTAAATCTTCCAGCCTCACCAACTGAGTAGTTTGGTCCTACATAATGATGCATATATCGCTTTTCGTGTTCACCTTCAAAACTTTCGGTCATTTGAGCGAGTCGCTCAGATGCGAGCGTAGTGATTGCAAGAACTTGAGAGATACCACGTCTAAACAAGACAGATCCATGTACTCGAGGAAGATATCTATCCTCTATAACAATCTCTCTAATTTCATCCATTGTTCTTCCACTTGGACGTTCCCCAGAAAGTAATCCAGTTCGTACAATTTCCTTCTCTAGCTTTTTCATTGCAATTACTACATCACCCTCTGAAACTGTATCTTCTTCATTATCCGCATCTTGTGCATGTGATTCTGCTGCTTTAATGTATAAAGCATCTAATCGATCATTTCTACTTTCATCATCGTACATAGCATCCTTTATTTCATCCATATACGTTGATCTTAGTGCCGAAACCAATTCTTCAGAAACTAATTTTTCTGGAACTTCGAATTTTTCTTTCCCTATTAGCTTTCTCATTTCTTCAGATGCATCATTCCACCCCTGAGCTGCATCAAAGGCTTTTTGAAAGGCTTCGGCCATTACATCCTCAGGGATTTCATGTCCGTCTACCTCAAGCTGGGTTATTGTATCTCCTGTCGCAGAAATCACTGCATCTAGCCGAGATGTTTCCATTTCAGACTTAGAAGGCTCTAGAATATATTCACCCTCAGGAGAATACCCAATGCGAATGAATCCAACAGGACCATTAAATGGAACTGAAGATACATGAGCTGCCATAGCAGCTGCATTTGCAGCAAGCATAGAAGGATCATTCTCACCATCATATGCCATAATATTTACTACTATGCTTACACCTCTTCTAAAGTTTGCAGGAAATAGAGGGCGCATTCCTCGATCAATAATTCGTCCCTTTATAGTTGCTTCATCTGATGGTCTACGTTCCCGTTTAATGAATTTCGAACCACTAATGATTCCCCCCGCATAGAATTTTTCCATGTAGTTAATTCCAAGTGGGAAGTAATCCAAGTTAGTATCCTTTGAATCAGCTGTAAGAAATACCATAACAACAGTTTCACCCTGCTGAAGTTTTAGTGCTGTATCAGCACGAAAACCGAAATTACCAGTGGTAACGGTAACTTCTTTACCTGCAATCATAAATTGCTTTTCTATTTTTTCCATAATGAATTTTGGCTAACGCCTTTCCAGAGTAGGAGGAGAATTGTGTGCCGCAAGCCTAAAGACAGATGATGAATATTTATTCATCAACTCACGTTAGACCAGTGACAAAAGCACAAGAGCGATTAGTTTCCATACTCTATAATTAAAACTCGCTCTACTGATTATACATTCCAGATAGGGGGATTGTCGACAACTATACTGTGTATTTACGATTATCTATTAACTTGAAAGGGGTATACCAATGAAGATTATATAGCTAATCATGAGTACCGTAGTGACTATTGATACTACTACCATCGCCCAAAATTCTTTATCGGTTAGAGTCTTTATTACTTGTGATACGACTTGTTTCATAGTTTCCTTACCAATTAATTATGCGGAAACGTTACTGTGTAACGTTTCCGCATGCTTCATAAAGTTATCTCTGTGCGTTCTTATAATCATCAACCTTAACTCGAATAACTGCACCAACTGACCATATAAAGATCAAGAGTGATAACAGTATGAGTAGAAGCATTCCAATTCCAGGAATTGAAAGTAATATCAATACCAATAATACGAATAGAAGATTTCCAACAAGTCCATTAACAAAAGGACCTGAAGCCTTTGGCTGAATCCTCATAACTACTTCTCTTCCAAGTTTATAGGGGAAGTAAAGTTTTGCTAGTGTACTCACTAGAAATATAAGTGTGATAACTAAGAACAATAATGGCAAACCTACAAGTGAAACAGAGAGAACAACAAGTAATATTGTTGTTAAAACAGTAGCTATTACTCCTATCTTGATGTTTGCAAAAATATTCTTTCCATTAAATCTCATATTTTGAACAACTCGTTCAGATTTCACTGGGAAAACTTTTACTATTGCCGCAATTGCTATTGCGGATCCTAACAATACGGCAAATAATAGAAGTAACCCTGTAGATGAAAGATATGGTCTAATTGAGCTGAACCCTGAATTCGCAGCTGGTAATTCTGTTAATGTAACTGGAACGTCCTCTCTCCTGTACTCCTGAAGATCAACTTCCTCCGCATATTCTGTACCATTAACTACGATGATATCTCCTCGGATCTCAGCCTCGGGATGAATTTTTACAACTTGAGCGTTTACATGAAAATCACCTCTTACTCGAGATTCTTTATCAATATAGACTTCTCGTGCATTGACGAAAAGATCGCCATCCACATCATCTTTAATAATCAATCTATTTCCCATGAAATAGAGATCACTTCCGATTTCTCCATCAAACTGGGCATCTTGAACCATAGCAAATACATTATCTTCTATGTCACCTTGTATATGAGCAAGGTTACCCATAAGAAAAACTGACTCATCTAATTTTCCATCCGCAATAAATGTTCCTCCAAAGAAAAATACATTCTCTTTTACTCCTTCAAGTACTTCTACATACCCTGCAGTCGCAAATAGATCACCTTCTACTTGTTCTTCTATCGTGCTATCAGTTCCCTGAATTCTTACAGAATCAGGAATAGGAGCACTTAGTGGTATTTCTTGTGCAAAAACTGATGTAACACCAATAAGTGCAATGACCACAGTAATCGCATACATACTATATGATCGAATACTTCGCATAGTATTAAATAATAAAATATAAATAATTTAACTCTACATACATTATAACGTGTTTCTTCCCCCTAAACTTCACTAATTAGAAAATTTTTCACGCAATAAGCTTACCCCGTTTGGTTTTCGAATAGTTCTTAAAACCATCAGACTTAATTCTATATCTGCAAAATTTTCATGACATACATGGTCTATAAACTCATCAAAATCTAATTCGAGAAGATCAATCTTCTCTCCTGCATCTAACTCTAAATCCTGTACACGTTTACAACCTTTAGCAATAAAAGTATACACCGCCCAATCTATTTTACTAATAGGCTGGATAGCGCTAATAAGCTCAAACGATGAAGCCACCATCCCTGTTTCTTCCAAAAGCTCACGCTTTGCACCTTCTACTGGGGATTCTTCTTGCTCAAGCCGGCCACCTGCCAGTCCAATAAACATATCTTTGCCTGGCTGCTCCTGTTTTGTAAGTATAAACTTACCTTCATCCGTTATAGGGACAGTCATAACCGTATCAACACGCTTTAATTTTTCAAATGTTTCAGTAGAACCATCATAAAGTTTCTGTTCCCATTGATACACATCAAAAATAACTCCTGAAAAAGCTTTTTTGGCATTTTCAGGCATGAATTGAGAAGATATTGGACGTTGAATATCCATAGAATAGATAGATTTAAGATAATTATTTGTATTATCTCATAATTTTCTTTGTGGAATTTTACGTATATCCAAGAGCTATCAAAAGCATCTGCTATTCGACCACCTCCACTCCATTCCAAAAGGCGATATAATTTTTGATGTTTTTTGCAGCATCTGAAGGCTCGGGGTAATACCAGGCAGCATTTTCATTTGTTTTATCTCCCACTTTTAAAGAATAGTAACTTGCCTTCCCTTTCCATGGACATGTAGTTGTAAATTCACTTTTTTCTAGGTAATCAGTATCAACAGACTGCGGTGGGAAATAGTGATTACCTTCAACAATTTCAGTCTCATCACTTTCTGCTATTATTACCCCATTCCATAGTGCTTTCATAGTATATAATTTAATATATAGTAAGTACGCTATACCTTTTCGTTCGTTTAGCCTCTAAAAAACAAACCTACGACGAATGCCACTACTGCAGATATCCCTCCTATTAAAACGACCTCCAAGACTGCACGAACAATATTTTCTTTAGTAGCGAACCACCTCATAATCCCAAGCAAAGTTAATGCCAATAACGTACCTCCGCAGGAAGCAATAAATGCATATGTTACATCCGAAATGACGAGATACGGCGATAATGGGATGAATCCAAATACAATAAACGATAAGAATGTTGCTATTCCCGTATAAAATGGGTTTTCCTCATTTTCCGCCATCCCTAACTCATACTTCATCATAAAATCTGTCCAATACTCTGGATTTTTTGCATAAAGTTCAGTCATTGATTTTGCATCCTCTTCCTCAAACCCTTGTTTTTTTAATAAATATACTGTTTGAGCCTTCTCTAGTTCTGGATCATTCTTTATTTGCCTCCTCTCAATTCTACGGGATTTTTTATATAATCCTTGTTCCGAACGAATAGAAAGAAAATTTCCCAACCCCATTGAAGAAGCATCAGCGAATAAATTTGCCAAACCAAATAATAGGACTGTTATGAATGAGAATGTGGCAATATCTCCGGTATTCGCTCCCGTAAAACCAGCTACAACTGCGAATGTAGTCACAATCCCATCATTTCCCCCATATACGATTTCTTTTATGTATTCAGAAAATGGAGACTGCTTATGTTCTTCATGTAAATGCTTCTGTAACTGTTCTTCGGTGTAATTAGTTATGCTCATGTTATATCTTTTATCATAGCTAATAATTGTTCATTTGAAGGTTCAGTCAGTACTTCCCCATTATCAAAAACAATAGTTGGAATACTGCGCAAACCATTATTAATTTTTTCTACATATGCTACCGCTTCAGGGTTCTTTTCAATATCTACATATTCATATGTAATCTCATTATTGTCTAAAAGTGCTTTAGATCTAATACAATCACCACACCAATTTGCACCATAGAATGTAATCATGTTTCTATGTAATAATATTTATTGTTGATAAATACCTGTTTCTGGATAGAATGCAGCCCATGCAAACCAAAATACGCGAATTGGCATAATTTCTTGACCAGATGCACTAGTAGCCAAAATGTGGCCATCTTCTTCTCGAATGAGAGTATACTCAATACCTCCAATCGTATCTGTAATTTCAGATACCGAATCAAATGATTCAATTGGATATGCCTTCGTTTCTTCTCCGATTTTCACCCCGTATACGATATGCTTTGGGTGTAAGCGCTCATCTCTATTCATAACACTAAACCAAATATCTGAGCTCGATTCATAATCGTCATACGGATATATATCATACGTTCTAGTATATCCAGTTTCTTTAGACAAAACCTCCGATTCTGGATGTTCAGACTTCCATTCTCCCCATGTCGTAGTTGCAAGTTCTATTTGGGTAATTTCATCCATACGTTGAGCTGCTGGCCCTGCAATTGCTTGCCCAGTCAATTGACTCCAATAATTTTCTTCTGTTCTGTCATACATTACCAAAACACTGTTATATAGTTTCCCAGTAACCCCAAACTCAACTTCATCCCCATTCACAATTCGTTCGTATGCAAGAGCAGTCCCACATAATGGACAAAACGTAATAGCAATTGGATCTGATCCGAGTGAATCATTAACAATTTCGTGCCAATTAAGTATTTTTTGAGGGTACGCACGTACTACCCCATTCCTCTCAAGACCAAATATAATTTCATCATCTGTGAGCCATTCATTAGATTCTTCCGCTGTTTCGAATATAGGTCTATCTATCGAAGGAATACAGTCGATATATGGGCATGCTTGCTTTAGTTCAGCCATATCAACTGTCATATATTTATTTTCCAATCGAAATGGATCATCTTTTACCTGTTCCAAGACTTCTGGAACTACCTCTTGCTGATTTATCACATTTCTATTTTGTAGATAGACGTACATCATTATGAGAATAACGCCTGCTATTGCCAGTATTAATCCAATTATAATAACAGGAGAAACACTAATGTGATTGTGAAGACTTCCTGGTTCCTTTTTAGTAGTCTTGCTTGATGGTTTGGGCATTATGACAATAGTTATAAAAGATAGAAATGGCTACTCGTACGAATTAATAAATTGCTGCTCTAACTGAGTTGCGTCAAAGATACCACGCTCTACTAAGTAGGTTGCAACTGCTTTATCTGCTCCAGTAATCACCGATATACCTACTATTATAAATAGTACTCCTAACACTTTTTTGAACCATCCATCTGGGTCTGCCGCCCACTTAAGTCGAGCTATTGCAGATTGTCCAAAAATAGCAATAATAAACATTAACAATGAGAGCCCAATTGAATATACAATAAGATTAATAAAACCTGTTGTAAAGTCCTGCGGAAGTATTGTCGCTATAATCAAACCATATGTAGGACTGCAACTTGCAAAAACAGGCCCCAATGCAGCTCCCATTAGTATTTTCCCACCCACCCCTTCTTTTTGTGATGATTCTTGTAATAGCTTATTTGATGAATTACTTAGTTTAAATTTATTAGCAAATCCTTCCCACGCATTAGGAAATAGGGTAATAATTCCGAAAATCAACACTATTATTCCAGAAATAAGTGACCACACCATAGGAGGCACAGCGATAAAGAATGTACTAGCCTTCAGAATCAGAGAGAATAAAACCAAAGAGATCGCTAGAGAGACAGTGATAATCACTGGACGCCATGTATCTTTAGCATCTTGAAGTGATCCACCTATAATTACTGGGAGTAATGGTAATACACATGGTGACAAAACAGTGAGCATACCTGCAAGAAACGATAATGGAATCAATTCCATAAAATATGTATCTAAAAACTAAATTATATATGAGAAAACCATTTCATTCGATCAAACCTTCCCCCTACTCCATCTTTCATACCGCTTTGTACTACAATACCATATTTCACCTTTTCAAATCCTTCTTCTACTACCACCTAGGGCACCTGCAGTGCATTCTTAATAGTATAAGATTATGGTTGTGACGCTATCCATTGCTCTGCATCAATAGCAGCCATTGACCCCATTCCTGCTGCAGTAATTGCTTGTTGGTAATGATGATCATGTACATCACCAGCTACGAATACCCCTTCGATATTTGTTCTTGTATGATGTTGTGCATCGATAAATCCTTGGTCATCTAATGTAAGCGATTCGTTCAAAAACCCAACATTTGGAATATGTCCAATTGCTAAGAACATTCCATCCAATTCTAGATCGTGTTCTTCTTGAGTTTCGGTATTTCGCAACTGTAACTTTTCGACTACTTGATCACCATGAACTTCTTTAACTTCTGTGTTCCAGATTACTTCGATTTTCTCATTTTTTAACGCACGTTCTTGCATTATCTTCGAAGCTCTAAAAGATTCCCTTCTGTGGATAATGTATACTTTTTTAGCAAAACGAGTGAGAAACGTAGCTTCTTCCATTGCACTATCACCACCACCAATAATCGCTACTACCTTATCCCTATAAAATGCTCCATCACAAGTTGCACATGTTGAAACTCCTTTCCCCCAGAACTCTTGCTCACCTGGAATGTTTAACACACGAGGGGAAGAACCACTCGCAACAATGACAGATCGAGCCTGGTATTCTTTATCTCCTACCCATACTTTTTTGGGGTTTGAGGAAAAATCTACCGATGTTGCATTTCCATGTAAAATTTCTGCCCCAAATCGCTCAGCCTGCTTAACCATATTCTGCATTAACACAGGACCCTGTATCCCTTCAGGAAATCCAGGAAAATTTTCTACTTCCGTTGTTGTCATAAGCTGACCACCATATTGATCCCCTGCTATTACCAGTGGTGCTAAATTTGCCCGAGCAGTATATATAGCTGCTGTAAGACCAGCAGGTCCAGAACCGATAATAATAATTTCTTTCATAACTATCTTGATTTAATTAAGCTAATGAAAACTACTACGAGTGTAGTAGAAAACCTATAAAATTGTCAATAAAATATTACTACTTTTGAGGGATAATTACACGCTTATAAGGGAGTGTACAATAACTCTCTACTCATTTGTTCCGAACTATGATCACCTGAAGTAGAACGAACAACAATGACCCCCTCTTCTCTCATCTCGCAATATCCTACCGCATTTACTTGAAGAATGCTCGACAAAAACACCGTTGTAATAACTAGTATAATTGCAAAGTATCGACCGACGGACCCTAAATTCAAATCATAATCTTGACCAATAAGTACCTTTATCCTCACACTCTGATCAGTGTAACGAGCAAACCCATTCGAAACATATTCTTCCTGCACCAGCATCTTATATAATGAATTTGCAACAACTTCTCTACCCGCTAAATCAATCGATGATTGGTCTGCGTATAATTCAGTTACTATCATGAAAGTACTACGTAGCTTCTTAACCCCTGGAATAAATTGCATACTATCTGTCAAAATTTTAACTACTTCAATAAGCAATGGGTCAAATGATTTCTGATGGATTTTTTCATGAGCAAGAATTGACTCTAATTCTTCATGAGAGAACGATTCGAGAACCTTATTAGAGATATAAATACATGGTTGAAATATTCCTCCACAAAAAGCTTCATATCTATTTGAATCAATAATTATATGCCCCTCACCCTCTTTTTTCTTGTATGCCTTTAGCTGGTGGTATGTCCTTGTATTACGAATAACCATTCCTACCATAGCTCGAATATAGAAAACCCCAGCAATCACCAATAATCCACCAAATATACTCGTTCTAATAATTGGTTGAGATGAACAAAGTGCTACCAACTCTTCAAAATTACTAACATGAGAATTAATAAGCCATTGAAAGACTGAGGCATTTGAAGCCACCTTGTCCGCTACAACCATAATCAGCCCCGCATAGAATACAAAAAGCATCACTACCACAAAGAATAAAATGAGCTTTGCTTTATATAATCCTCCTTTACTTATTGGATTTTTCAACATACTCCTTTAATAGTTCAATATCCTTTGGTGAATTCCTTAATGTATCAACGAACTGAGCGATAGCAAGCTCCCCATATGAAGAAACAATGTCTTGGAAGAGAAATGGAAGACTCTTCTCTGCAAGGTCTTCTTTGGACTTTTTCGCTGTATAGCAATAATAATTCCCACACTTATAACGTTTGAGCACATCTTTCTCTACCAAACGCTTCATAACCGTCATGATTGTTGTGTACGCTAATCCACAATCAAGCTCATCCAATACTTGTGCTGGTTTAAGCGCATTATCATGACTCCAGATGATATCCATTATTCTTTGCTCTAATTCCCCGAGTAATTTCATAGTTTGTAATTAATATATAATTATTCTACTACATATGTACGAGTTTAGGAAAACTAACCAGACATGTATAATTAGTCTGAAAATAATTTCGCTATCTAATCAAAATAAGCACCTAGATGGATATTCAATCGGAACTTGAGTTAGTAGAAAAAGCAAAAGAAGATATTCATGCGTTTACTGAAATTTATGACTATTATGTAGCAAAGTTACTTGGTTATTGCCTCAATAGAATGAACGATCGGGAAGTTGCTGAAGATATAGTAAGCGAAGTATTTCTACAAGCAGTTAAGAAGATCAAACATTACGATACCTCAAAGGGGATTCGCTTTGGCTCTTGGCTCTACACTGTTACTCACAATAAACTTGTTGATTATTTTCGTAAAAATAAAAAAACTACCCGACTTGAGTACCATTCTGGGGAACTTACGGAGGAATCGAATGTCACAAAACCACTTGAACAAGAACTCCGGAAGCAACAAATTGCATCTGTCTTACAAACACTTAAACCGAGATACCAGAAAATAATATCCTTACGCTTTTTTTCTGAATTGAGCAATCAAGAAATTGCACAAACTATGGGTACAAATTCAAACAATGTTGCAGTACTACTACACCGTGCTTTACAATCCTTTAAAAAGAAATTCAAGAAAATGTATCCAAAAAGTGAAATCTACAACGATTTCTAACGATATATAATTACTTACCTAGTCAGATTAGAACATTCTTTAATGAAACCAGAAGATTTCTTTAAAACTAAAACAACGGAAGAAAGCATCTCGTCAACTCATGCTGATTTTATTACTTCTCTTCGACAAGATATTACTACTAGCTATCTAGATAATTCAGTTTCTACAAGATATTTCTTTCTAAACAAATCATTCTTACCTTTCCTTGTATTAATTTTTGGATTCGTAGCTATTCCTATTTCCTATACCGTATGGAGCGATACTACTCATGAAGATGCCGTAACTCTTGGATCAGCAACAATCGTATCACACGAGGGAATGGTTCGAATAAAGGACGCACATGGCGATTGGAAAACAGTAGACTCAACAGCAGATCTTGCAGTTGGCGATAGCATTTCAGTAGAGAATGGGTCTGCCAATATCGACTTTAATGATGGTAATTCCTCACATTTATCAAATAATACCGTTGTTACTATAGAAGAAATCTCAGATGATTCAGTTATTCTTAAACAAGAGGAAGGAACACTTTACAATATAATAGGCACAGACAGACCACTTAATATTATTCTCAATGGAAGTACTGTTTCAGCACGTGACTCAATCTACGAGACAACAAAACATAATAATCAAAAATCAATCTCAGTCTATAAAAATAGTGTTTTGATTGAAAATGAAAAACGACTTACCCTCAGAGCTGGAGAGTCACTTAATTCCAATGGAGACATAACCAAAATAGAACCCGACCCAATAACTACACAAATAGAACTTCCTACTACCTCCCCATCAGGAATTTCACCAGAAACACACGAAGAGTCTCCGAGTGACTCACCATTAGAAGAAGTCTCATCTCCTGTTATTACTGTAACTGAGACTTACACAAAACCAAAATATCCAGAGCCTGATCCGATCCATTATGAATAAATAGTATAATAATAGGTAATTCTCCTTTCTTTTCTAGCATATGCCAACCGAAACCCATACAATTATTGATCTTGGAATTGACATCTATACTAGACTCGGCCCAGAGGCACTTTGTGTTCTCAGTGGAAGTTTTATTTTATTTGCAGGAGCTATTTTGCACTCGATAAAATATGGTGGACCTCCCCCTGAATAATATCTTTATTCATAATAAAGAATAAAATCTAATGCTATATCTCGATTATCAGAAATTTCTTACTTCCTTACTCAAGAATGTTTCTGCTTTGAACATTACTATTTCAAACCTAGAGCTAGATCATATTGCATATCAAACTAGTTCATCTATTGATTACGATAAAACTAAACCCAAACTTCTACAAATAGCAGATGAAGTACATGAAGCAATAGTAGGAGGACGAAGAGTAGGCATTTTTAAACTACACTCACCCATTCATTTCGATGGATATGTCATACCTGCTATAGAAATTATTGAACCTAAACAGGGAGAAAAACACACAACTGGTCTTCAGCATGCTGAATTCGTCATTGACGAATCATTTGAATCATTCATTGCAAAGTATCCAACAATAGATTGGGATACTTCTTCTATACATAGAGATGAATACGCACATTTGAAACTTCATTTCAAAGATGGTTTAACCGTAAAATTTCATCATCAGAGTATTCTTAACACAACCTCATAAAGCATCACTTAAATCTGCTAGAGCGCCCTCTAAATCAGTGTACACCTGCTCTTTTCCAATAGCTGGCCTAGAGACTTCAAGGAAATAAGCAATCTTATTCCTACCAAATGATAGGTTGTTTTCTAGTGCATAGTATGGCGCATTATCTAGTAAGTCTGCAGCTTTAACTATAAGGGCATCCTTTCCATAAGACACACAACTTTCGAACACAGATTTATACCTACCTACCCTACTTTGTATTTCTTCATTAAAACTATTCGCTTCAACAATTTCCGATACTTCATTCCCAAAAATCTCTTTTATGTCCTCAACTAGCGTATCACTATCCTCAATCAAATCATGCAACATTCCACTTAGAACTATTTGTAATGGGTATTCTTTGTCCCAAAGATACAAACTTACTCGTATACTATGCAATATAACGGGTTTGGGGTTGTTACCTGATTGGCTAATCTGATTTACTAAAAAAGTGATTGCCTTCTCTACATCCTTACTATCAGAATAATCTTTCATAATTCATCATATTATTTTAGGGAAATCGGGAAGACGACAGAAGAAAATACTGTATGCTCCGCGAGCAGGACCTTCCGACCTTCGTCGGAACAAGCTTCACATATCAGTGACTCTAAGGGAAATACTATGTCTCAATACCCAGTGCTCCGCGAGCAGGACTCGAACCTGCGACCGATCGGTTAACAGCCGAGTGCTCTACCAGCTGAGCTATCGCGGAACACAAGGTATTTAAAGACGCAGAAATTATACCAGATCTTGAGAAAAAGTGACCACCATTTAATAGAATTTCTATAACTCCCAAAGTTTCTTAGTCCGAACTTTCCCACCAATACTTAAATACACAATAGAAAGGCCAGCAATTCCTATCAACCCAACTCCCCAGATTGGCAATGCTTTGTCAACATTGAACGTGTCAAGCGAAATTCGCTCTGGTGATGTACGAGACGATACTGAGTAAAATTGATCTGTGTACGCACCAGCAACCCTTC
>JAGQLH010000032.1 GCA_020429465.1 Candidatus Dojkabacteria bacterium
AGGGATGATTGGAGCTGCTATCGCAGCTTCTATTACATTTGTTGTGAGTGTCTTATTATTGAAAATATTAGCAAAACAGTACTTAGATATACATTTTTAGAACAAAAAAATTATGGCATTACAATCAGTAGATGAATATATTAAAAAAGCACCAGTTGAATCACGTGAAAGATTAATTGAGTTGAGAGAACGGGTTCCAGAGTACCTACCAAAAGCTCGTGAGGAATTAAAATGGGGGAAAATAGCATATGTTGAAGAAATGATACTGGTAGTATTTGCAGGATTTAAGAACCACATAGGTTTTTATGTTACACCTACTACACTTGAGGCTTATAAACAGGACCTCCAAAATTTTGTATGTGGAAGAGGGTCAGTTCAGTTTCCACACGATAAAGCTCTCCCATTCGATGTAATTAAAAAGATGTGTGAATATCGTTGGAGTGAAGTAAAGCAGAAGGGGGTCAAATGGAAAACCTAGGAATGATCTTATGTTAAAAGAAGTACACATACAGTAGTAATGAGGAACTATATCCAAAAATTAAAGAAAAAATTTAGGAATGAATACCGACAGCATACTGAGGCATATAAAGCCCTCTGCATTATTGGTGTTGCGACATTGCTCATATTCAATGGGGTACTTTTTGGTAAAACGATCTCAAACTCAAATTATCTCTACAACTTTGAGCCTTGGATACATATTCAAGACAAACCCATCGATCGAGGCAATCCGGTACTTTCAGATATGGTTGATGGTAATGTAAGTAGGTACTTCATGGTTGAGCAGATGAGAAATGGTGATATTCCATTATGGAACTTCAGTGAAAAATTGGGAGGCCCGGGTGTTACCAATCTATTACATTTTTTCCATTATCCTATTCGAACAATACCATGGCTATTATTTGGAGTTCCGATTGGATGGACTATAGAAGTACTGCTCAAATTTATTCTTGGTGGGTTCTTTACCTACCTTTTCTTAAAACGGCTTAAGGTATCTCACTATATCGCATTAGCCGTCTCATTAGGTTATATATTTAGTGCAAGCAATATTGCAGCACATATTGATGGGTTTGCAACTGTTCCACTCACTGCACCAATAGTATTCTACTTTCTTGAACGAGTATTTCAAGATCAAAATTGGAAGTCAACATTTGGTTTCATGTTGTCATGTGTACTATTGCTCACGACACGATTTATTTCAATAATATTCTTCTTTGGTTATTGGATAATTCTGTATGCACTTATTAGATTTCTTTTACTTCCTCGTCAACAAAAGCCAAAAGTACTCCTTCAACTAGCAATAGCTGGAATTTTTACCATCGGTATTGCTTCAGTTTCATTATTGCCGACTGCCGAATATTTATTTAATGAGACAGGAATTAATCTTGAATATCGACAGAATTTTGGGTTACGCCAGAATCATGTCACAGGTCTTTTAGGGTTATTTTTTGCCAACTACATGGGACATCCAATTCGTGAAGCAGTATTGTGGACTAAGGGATCATATTACAATCTATCTATCTTTATAGGAACAATTCCGTTATTTGGTGCTATTGTTGGAGGTCTATGGCGTGCGATTAAAAAACGTGATTTTGCAATACTTTTCTTCCTAGGTAGTTCACTATTTCTTTTATTAGAAGTCTATTCACTTCCATTTGAGAAAATTGAAAAACTAACAAGTCTTCTGCCAATTTTCAGCCACAATCCAGCTATGTATCAAAAAGTAGTATTACAATTCATGCTAACGATTACAGGAGGGTTAGGATTGCAGTATCTTTTTGATCAAAAACTAATAATGAAAAAGTGGAAACACAAGGTCACTTTAGGACTTCAGATTCTTTTTATTCTGGGAATGACTATATCGGCATATTATCTTCTAAAGCAGCAATCTGAATCGGTCTATCTATCTGGGTACTTTATTCAATCGGTAGCATTAGCAACATTGGGTATGTTGCTCATTTACCTGGGAATGCGAAAAGAACTCTTGTTTAAGAGGGTACGTAGCTTTTGCCAAGCATTTATTAATCGTAAATCTTTTAACGATAAAAATGGATTTAGTAGGTATGTTAGTTTGATTGGTAAATTATTGGTAGGTGTAGCAATTTTAGAAAGCTTAATTCATTCTGCAGGTTGGGTACCTTATTCTAAACCCCGGTTTTGGTTACCTGAGACAGAAACTACCAACTTTTTGGAAGCGAATATAGGTCCGGGTAGAGTTGTGGGGATAGGATCAGCAGCTATCCCGGCTACAATTGAATCATACGGTATTCCAACAGCAGCAGGAAGATTATCGATCCCAAATGCATATAAAGAGCTATTACAAAATGCATGGCCTGGTGCATATGCAAATCATCCAACCCAATCAATAATTAAAACCGTTGATGAGATAGATATGAGTCACAAGGTCTGGGATTTGATTGATGTGCGTTATTTTGTTGCTCCCAAAGAGCAGACACTCGATTTCTTGAGTGAATACGATGAGGATACGTTTACTATTCAGAGATTGTCGGATAGTACTATTATTGAACGTAATTCTAAAAATTTACATGCATTCTTCGTTGAGGATGGAATAGTGTTTGAAAATGATTCAGATATGGCATCTGAGTACAACAAAGGTAGTTGGGATAATGGTACACATGTCATGTTTAATTCTCAGTCATACCTTTTGCCAGGAGATACTCCAAAAATGGATATTTCTACATCAGAGGAAACTAACGCCAATGCTATAACGAATTATTATCAGGATACCAATCACATCTCTCTGAACTTTGAAACACCAACTGCAGGATACGTTGTTATAAGTTCGAATTATTATCCAGGATGGAATGCAAAGTTGAATGGAGATGAAGTAGATATTATACCTGCATATGGATTCTTAAAGGCTATTCAAGTAGCAGAACCAGGTGAATACTTACTAGAGATGAATTATTTCCCAGAATCATTAAGATTAGGACTAATGATAAGTATTGTCTCAGTAAGCCTAGCTGCAGTATTGTTTTTCATCCTCATTAGAAAAGAACGGGCTATTACCAATTCATAAATCCACAGTACATACTCCAGCGAATTGTCCAATAGTAGAAGCCAGAATTTATTTTCTTAGTATACAAAGGAACAAAATTCCTTATTGGAAATAGTACGGTAAAGAGAGTTGCTAGTAGAAGAATAGAGTATGGAGCGTATCGCTCAAAGGTAAATATTCTCGATAAGTGTGGAAATTTTGTGACTAGATAACGTAATTGTTTTCCTGCTAGATATTTTTTCTTCTTGTATGGTTTAAATAAGGGCGAATATTTGTGGATAGCATGAGCAGTCTTGCAGAATTTAATTTTATCTCCGTACAGATAGAGTCGGTACCCTAGATCAATATCCTCAACCCCATAGCCATTATAATTTTCATCAAATATTCCTGCTTTAGTTAGCAGTTCTTTAGGTACAGATATGTTTCCAGTGTAGAAATGTTCGTAATTAACAATACCTCTATCCTTTACAGGGAATGCATTTTGAATTTCACTGTCTGCCAAGAATTGTAAGAATCCAGAGTCTGTTTCTTTCCAATCTGTGGTGAAATAGCCTAGTACTGAACCATAGTGATCTTCATGAGCGAGAATATGTTCTTCAAGTAATGTACTATCTGCAATCATATCTCCATCCAAAAACAGAATTAATTCAGATTGTGTATAGTTTACCCCAGTATTTCTGGTCGGTCCTGAACCAGATATATATTGTTTAAAGCTAAAAAAATTTGAGTATCGTTCTTCATAATTCTTCAAAATTTCAAATGAGTTATCGGTAGAATTATTATCCACAGCGATCACTTCGTAAAAGCTCGATGAAAGTGTTTGATTTAAAATTGCATCTAGTACCTGTTCAAGAACTTCCGATTCATTATAAACAGGTATTACAACTGATATTTTTAATTGAGATTTATTGATCATAGGACATATGTTGTGCATAATCCCATCCATAAAATCTAATCCATCGAGAATTATGAAATGGTAATTTTTTGAATGTAAATCGTCTCTTTAGAAAATGAGAAAACGCATAAATGTGACCAAGAATGGCGTATGCAGTGAGACTTTTTTCATGACCTGAATGATGAGGTGAAAAGAATAATAATAGTATTCGTAGCCAATAACCCAAATAATCAAATAATGAGCCATATATCAAACGCATTGATAAGCCATTTCTTATCCCAAGTCGGAATTCTAATCCTGGCTTTTTCTTTGTATCAAATGGGTCGAAATTATGATGTGTTACCCAGGCATGTGGTTCGTAAATGCATTTCCAACCATGAGCCCACATCCTCCAACTAAGATCAACATCTTCACAATACATGAAGAATTTAGAATCGAAGTAACCTACCTGATTAAGTGCTTCTTTCCGGATCAGCATACATGCACCGGATGACCAACTTGTCTGCCCAGAATGTACATCATAAAATTTGGGATGTTCATGGGGAATCTGTTTTGCTTCACAAATTCCAATTCTAGGATCTAATATCATTCGATCTATTAATCTTCTTAATGCATCTTCCCGTATCTCTGTGTCAATATTGAGTAAGAGAATAAATTCAGCATTACTTGCTCTCATTCCAATATTATTTGCAACAAACCCCTCATTGTGGTCGTGTTCTACTACGGAGATGTTTGCATCCAGAGCAGTTTCCTTTGTGAGATATGAAAGGGAATTGTCAGTCGATTTATTATCAATAATAATTGTATGTAATTTCTCTTTCGGATAATCAATTGATGAAATAGATGATAAAAAATCGGGAAGATATTTTTTAGAGTTATAGTTTATAGATATGATGTCGACACGGGGTAACAGTTTCTCTTCAAGTATGTAATTTTGTTTCTGAATCCTTCCAATATCATTGATAAGAGGCTCTGTATAGCTTTCATAAGAAAATGAAAAACCTTTAAAACTGTTTATTATAGAAAAGTCATGAGAGGTGAGTACGGTCATCTTATTATTACAAGCATCAGTGTACACTTTAGAAACTAATTCTTTTATATCATTCGATACTTCTGCAATATCGATTTCCTTAGCTCTGTTGTGGTAGAGGCCTGGAATTATAGATTCGGAAATAAGTTTATCGTCAATTTTTAATTCCAAATCATAATGGTCTTTTAAATTTTCAAGAATAGTCTTAGGGTTTTCAAGGAGCTTTTCGTAGTGGCATAGTACAGTTTTAGGGAAATATCTATAAGCATCCTGTGTATAAAGAAGCCAGAGTAGAGCAGATTTACTAGCCGGAAACCCCTCTCGTTTTTGATGCGAAGCAATAACCTCATACGGATTTCTAATCATAGTTATAGGAAGGAGGTTTATTTCTAAGCTATCCAAGATAGATTCCCAGAATGGCCAAGTTCTGCTAAAGCGGGGATCTTTAACACCATACGTATCGTGATCTGAAAATATCGTTTCTAATAATAGTTTTGCGCTACTCTGCAACTTATTTAGTGAGTGATCAGTAAATTTTGATGACTCAATTATCCGAGCATCGTCATAATACGAACCTACTGCAGATAGTACTTTATTATTGATAGCAACGAAATCCTTATCTTCATAGAATCCTTTAGAATTGTCAGATGATTTTTTAATGAAGTTGTTGCCAAATGTAATACCACTCTTTGCGAGTAAGCCGGCCATAGCAGAGGTACCACTTCTGTGCATTCCTGAAACAACAATTAGTTTCTTCTTAGTCATATAATTTTACTTAAGTAACGTTCCAATTATACAGTATGTCGACACTTCCGCGGGTTTTTCGAGGAGGCGAGATAGAAAAAGGACCAGCATAGGGTATAGACGCTACCTTACGAAATTGTTTGTCAATAACAGATATTTCGGCAAAGTAAATACCTCCACGAAGAGGGACTTTTTTCAAATCAAAGGTATACGTTGTAAGTGAGGGATCAGCAGTAACCGTATCATGGATAGTATTCGTGGCAAATAATACTGCACCATTATCATCCTGTATCGCAATAATAAAATCAATTTCGTGAGGAATAGCGCCTTCCAAAGACCATGAAATAGAAATGTCATCCCCTGTAGATAGTTCATCTGAAGAATCTTTCTTGTGAATTGCAACGTTGGTAATTAGTAGTTGATGTTCTGACTCAAAAATCTGACTATGTTGTACATAGGTACTTAAAACTCGTTCTGGTGAATCATCTGCTACGATTTTACCGTTCTCGAATAGGATAGCTCTACTGGCATGTTGTTTTATTTGGCTAAGATCGTGCGATACAAGAATGATTGTTTTACCCTTGTTTTTGTAGCTATGTAGGGTTTCTATACAACGTTTTTGAAATGAAATATCTCCTACAGCGAGTACTTCATCCATAAGATAAATATCTGCATCCGCATGAATAGCAACAGAGAAGGCAAGTCGTGCATACATTCCAGATGAAAAGGTTTTTACTTTTGTATCAACAAATTTTTCAAGTTCTGCAAATGAAATAATATCATCAAATTTGTTTTTGAGTTCTGTTTCTTCAATACCGAGAATTGTCCCATTAAGAAATATATTTTCTCGTGCTGTTAAATCCCCATTAAAGCCAACACCTAGTTCGAGGAATGGTGAAATACTGCCATTAATCGATATCTTTCCAGAATCAGGTGAGTAAATTCCTGCCAGGATTTTAAGTAATGTAGATTTTCCACTTCCATTTTTACCTACAATACCTATGAACTCACCTTTATTGATTTCAAGACTGATGTCATCTAAAGCATGGAACTCTTCATATGTCTTAGTCGAGAATAGAGAAAAGATTTCATCTCTCAAGCTCGTGATTTTAGTATGAGGAATTTTAAATTTCTTCGAAATATTCTGTACAGTAATTATTTTCTGTGTCATAGATTTATAGCTCTTCAAGTATAGTTTGAGAATATTTTCTATAGATCACTATACATGTTAAAAAACCTAGAAGTAATACTCCAAAATAAATAAAATTGGGAACAATAGAAAATTTAAAGTCATCAACAAATAGTACAGCTTGTACATGTTGAAGTATAAAAGTCATAGGATTAATTTGAAGTAACCAATGAAATTCTGTAGGGATAAGCTGCATTGGATAGATTATAGGTGCAGCATAAAATCCACCTAATAAAAGAACTTCCCATATTTGGTGTAAATCTCTGTATTTAACATAGAGTGGTGCAGCTGCAAGAGAAAACCCAAGAATAATGATATAGATGCAAAATGAGTAGATAGTGAAGAAAAGAAAATCTTCAAGGGTAGGCACAAATGAATACAGTACAAAGAATAACCCAAGAATAATTAAATTAAGAACAAACGTGATTACGATATGTATGGTTGAAGAGAAAACTACTATCCACAGCGGTAATTTAATTTTTGTAAGAATACCTGCCTTATTCATTATTGAATGTAGCCCTGTAGTTGTACCTTCAGAAAAGAACGTCCAAAGAATAATACTGGTCAGTAGCCGCAAACTATAATTTGGATTTTCGACACCAAATATTTTTGAGAAAACAAAGTTGAGTATAGTAAATATAAGGAGTGGTTTTAAGAGTGACCAAGCATATCCAAGTACTGAAGAGTTGTATCTTAATTTGAAGTCTGTTTTTACTAGTTGTTTTATTAGCGCTCCTGTTTGTGTCATTAGACAAAATTGTGTTTAGAAAGGTATCTTAAAACTTGTTCAACACATTCATCAACTCCCTGTTCTGCTGGATGTAGTTCAATTTCTGGTTTTTTGGGTTCTTCGTAAGGTGCTGATATACCAGTGAAGTTTTTAATTTCACCCGACCGGGCTTTTGCATAAAATCCTTTTCTATCTCGTCTCTCACACACTTCTAACGGAGTATTAACGTATACCTCTATGAAATTTTCAACTTTTAATCGAACTGATTGACGTTGCTTTTCGTAGGGAGAAATAAAAGAGCAGAGTACTGCTACATTATTCCTACTTAGTAATTTTGCTACAAATCCCACTCGTTTAATATTTTGATCTCTATCTTCTTTTGAAAAGGAAAGATCACTTGACAATGATTCTCGTACAACATCACCATCGAGGAGCTCGACCGGGACACCCTTATCTTCAAGCAATTCATACAATCGTTCTGAAATTGTACTCTTACCTGATTGTGAAAGACCAGTAAACCACAATACAAAACCTCTGTGATTATTAAAGTTAGTATGTTGGTGACGTTTGTATAAATCATCAACAAGTACATTTTTCTTCTCGGTAAGGATCGCATATACTTCTGGCCGTAGAATGTACTCAGGGGGTTGTTGTTTTTCTTTTATCCAGTTCCGCATCTTTGTACCACTAATCGAAATTACTTCGGGAGAATCGTCATCATCACTAAAAATGAACTCCTTTGTTTTTTTATCAACTACGGTACCTTCAAACTTTAGTATTTCTATACCAAGATCTTCTTTGGAGATTTGGTTGAAGATTTCTTGTGCATCATAACGGCCATAATAATTTCCGACTCCTGCATGATCTCTTCCAACAATAAAATGAGTACAACCAAAATTTCTTCTAATCAAAGCATGCATAATTGCCTCACGTGGTCCTGCATATCTCATCTTAAGAGGAAGTATTCCAAGGAATGCTTTATTTTTTGGGTAATATTTATCAATAAGAACTTCATAAGCAGAAATGATGTACTCGTCTTTAAAGTCATCGAGTTTCTTTTCACCAATGACGGGATGTACAAATAATCCATCAATTTCTTTTAAGGCCTGCATTTGAATATGTTCATGTCCTCGGTGAGGAACATTCCGTGTTTGGAACCCTGCTATTGTTTGCCATCCTCTTCCTTTAAATATTCTTCGAGTTTCTTCGGGAGTAAAATTGTGTTCTGGAAATAGTTCTTTATCATCGACGAGTAGCGAGATATCTCCTCCTATTAAATAGTCTTTCATTTGATAGACATCCTCAACTCCAGGATGTAATTTGTCATTAGTTCCGAAGACAGCTTCAACAAATAAATCCTGATCATAGGAGTAAATTTCAATATCCGAAAGAAGAGCAAAAGGATTGCCAGTGTGGTCAAGAATAATTACTGATTTTTCTTTATCAAGTTCCTTTTTTTTCTTTTTATCAATATCTAATACAATAGGTATAGACCATACATTACCATCAGTAAGTCGCATAGAGGTAAGTACCGACTTAAACTCCTTCTTTCGTAAGAATCCAGTAAGAGGGGAGTATACCCCAGTAGCAATATTACGAATATCTTTCTTCTGTTCGATAGATTCGAGCGTAATAGTTTTGTAATCTCGTAGAGAACTTAAAATTACATCAGCTTGTTCCAAAGAAAGAATCCTATTTACAAGAGGGAATTGTTTATTCATGTGTTTTTTCAAGAAATTGAGTTACAAGTTGTTTATTTGCAGCCAGCACTCCGTAGGGATTTTTAGAATTTTCTTTTGCGTAGTTTAGAGGTTTCCCATTCACACCTGACATTATTCCACCTGCTTCTTCAATAATGATCTGGGCAGCGGCAGAGTCCCATTCACTAAGATAGGGTGTTGGGTTGAACATCATATCAAATGATCCTTCCGCAACTTTACATAATTTTAGTCCGTTACTTCCAAAATGCTTCATGTTGGTTATCCCTGTTTTTTCGAGGTAGGGAGTAAATATATCTCCAAAATGATTCCTGCTTACCACCAGAGATGCTTCTGCTAAAGATTCCTGATTACCAATTGATAGTTCATGTACTGTTCCATCACCCAGACTTACAAACGCGCCTTTATTTTTCTCTGCATAGTAAAGGTAACCCAATGCAGGTCCATAGATAACACCAAGAATCGGCTGTTTGTTCCGAAGTAAACCAATCATGACACAAAATTCCCCATTTTTCTGTATAAAATCTTTTGTTCCATCTATAGGATCAACTACCCAGAGGTATTCATTCTCAAGGATAGAGAGATCATCTTCTGTTTCTTCTGATCTAATAGCGATTTTTGTTTCTTTCAGCACTTCATGTAGTACTTTATCTGCAGCTATATCAGCCTCTGTGACTGGCGATTTATCTTCTTTCTCTTCAATTGAAAATTCACGAGCATAAATAGGCATAATTACATCGCCTGCTTTTTTAGCTGCTCTAATCGCTGTTTTTAGAAAAGGTTCCATGTGTTGTTAAATTACAAAGTAATTTGGATTAGATTCTTGTAATTCCTTTGCCCAGACAGTTGCATTGTATAAATTATCGAAGGTACCCGTATCGAACCATTGTCCTGTAAGTATTTCGTAATTCAAAGTTCCATTAGTTAGGTAGGTATTCAATAAATCAGTTATTTCGAGTTCACCTCGGTCTGACGGTTTCTGAGTTTTAATCTTTGAGAAACAAGTGTTATCAAATATGTATAAGCCAGTTTGTCCGTATTCTGATTTTGGTTGCTTCGGTTTCTCCTCAATTTTTATGAGGGTTCCATTAGCATCAAATACAGGGCAACCAAGCTGACGAGGATCATCAACTTCCACAAAGAAATCAACCGCACCAGAACCTGAGAAATTTTTAATATGAGAGGTAACATCATCCTCAAAAATATTGTCCCCAAGAACTAATGCTACTGGTTCGTCATCAGCAAAATCTTCTGCTAAAGAAAGTCCATGTGCTAGTCCATCCGGCGATTCTTGTATTCCGTAGGTAACGCGAACCCCAAATTTTTTTCCAGATTCAAACAATCGGACATAATGACCAGCATGACTCGGTGAAGTAATGATCATTATGTCGTTTATTCCAGCTTTAACCAGAAGATTAAATGGATAGTAAATGAGTGGTTTATTGTATACAGGTAGTAGTTGTTTATTTGTTACGAGGGTAAGGGGTTGTAGTCGAGATCCAGTACCACCAGCTAATATTACACCTTTCATAGTTTCATTTTTTATCCCTGCGGAGGCAGGGTCTCTTGGGTATTAAATAGATTCTCACCTCCGTGAGAATGATGAGTTATAGTAAATTTTTCTTATAATCTTGTAAAATTTCTGGTAATCGCTCGTGGATTTCAGGTAAAACTATGCCTTCATCTTCTAGTTTTTTTGTAGATAATACACAGTTTGATCTTCCAGCCTTTGTCACAGCTTCTAATTCTTTTAAAGAAAACAGTTCATATTCGAAATTGGAATCAATATATTTTTTGTACATATCTAAGATTTCTGCATGAGTGATATGTCCTGGATTTACAACATTGTAGATACCAGTTTTTTCCATAGTAATTAATTTTAGAGTAGCTTCAACAAAATCAGGTATTACAGAAATGGAATTAGGTACGGAGATAATTTTTTCATAATGAGTAATTTTCCAGAGTAGGTTTCGGGGCTGTGGATTTTCATCTATTGGCATTCGGAGTCTTACCTGTAGCAGTGGGAAATAACTGAGCATTTCTTCAGACCAAGCTTTTGTTTTCGAGTAAAAACTTGGTATTTGATTTGGATCTGGTTTATCTGTTTCTGAGTATGTGTCTTCTGATCCTCCTTGATAAATACAGCCACTACCAATATGTACCATTCGAATCTGATGTTCAATGCATACCTTGGAAAGTACGAGTGGTCCTGTTACATTTGAATAAAGAGTTTCTTTCTTGTGATCTTCACACCAATCAATATTTGGTTTCCCAGTTTTTCCAGCAGCATTAATTACAATATCAGGTTTTTCTGTTGCGATTATAGTTTCAACCTCCGAAATGTTACCAATATCGGTTGAAGTGATCACAGCACTTGGACCAAGTTTTTCTAGGAATTTGGTACCAATATATCCTTTGCCAAAAATTAAATATTTCATAGAAGCTATTTGTTTTGTAGTTCTTTAATAAGTTCGATTTGAGATGCAAATGCTAATTCTTCGAGCGGGACATCCCTAAGATTATAGTACAGAATATCGTCGAGCTCATCAGAAATTGAATCTAATTCATAAGTTGCTAGTTTTGCAGTAAATATTACACAGAGAGTAGAGTAGGTAATTCCTTTATATTCGTAAGTATCAAATTTTGAGGTGAGGTAGTGTATGTCGGATAGTGATACAGAGAGTTCTTCCCTAACTTCACGTTTGAGAGTTTGTTCGAAAGTTTCATTGTGCTCACAAAATCCACCAGGTAATCCTAATTTCCCTTGTCCAGGATTTTTTGCTCGTCGAGTAAGTAATAATTTATCTTCAGGCGAAAATGTTACCAGTGCTATACACGGTGAGGGATTGAAATAAAGGATGAATTCACATTGGGAACATAATAATTTACCTTCTGATACTTCAGAAATAGTTTCTCCAGAACAATGTGGACAGAATGTGAACGGATTGCTATGCATTGTTAAATAATGAGAAGTAAATTACTAGTAAGAAGAGAAAGATCTAATAGAATTTAGCTAGTAATTAGTTCTTCCCACCAGCTCTGATTATCTTTATACCATTGAATAGTTTTCTCAATTCCTATCTCAAAGCTTACCAGCGGTGACCATTTCAATTCTTCCTTAATTTTTGAAATATCGATAGCATATCTTCTATCATGTCCTTTTCTGTCCTCGACAAATTCAATATACGAGGTATCTTTTTCAAATGTTTGTAGTAAATGCTTTGATATCTCTAGGTTAGTTTTTTCGCTTTCACCTCCAACACAGTACTGTTCTCCAATTGTCCCTTTTGTTAATACCTGCCATACAGCTTCTGCATGATCTTCTACGTAGAGCCAATCACGGATATTTAATCCATCACCATATACAGGCACCTTTTTATCTCGTATTAGGTTAGTAATAAATAGAGGAATTAATTTTTCTGGATACTGATAAGGACCATAATTATTTGATGAATTTGAAATTGTTGTTTGTACACCATATGTTTCAAAATATGATTGGACAAGATGATCAGCGGCAGCTTTTGAAGCACTGTAGGGACTTCGAGGAGCATAAGGTGTGTTTTCATTGAACTTGGGATCATCTATCTCAAGTTCGCCAAATACCTCGTCCGTGGAAATATGGTGGAATCTCAAATCGTATTCAAGCGCGATTTGTAGTAATGTTCCAGTCCCAAGTACATTCGTCTCGATAAAAATCTGAGGTGCCTCAATTGATCTATCAACATGTGTTTCAGCAGCAAAATTGACAATAGTATCAATTGATTGGTCTTTTACAACTTCTCGTAGGGTCTTTCCATCACGTATATCTCCGCGCACAAATTGATAACGATCATCATGTTCGATGGACTGAAGATTTGAAAGGTTTCCAGCGTAGGTAAGGTTATCGTAATTAACAACATGATCAACTAGATTCTTCTCTAGGATGTATCGAATAAATGCTGAGCCCATAAACCCTGCACCACCAGTTATGAGTATATTCATAGTGAAAAAATTTATTTATACATGAGGGTATTATAAAGGATTCCTAGGATAATAATAGGAAAAGTGAAATAAATTCAGTCAAAGTTAGCTTAGTTTTAAGTTATAATTACTGATACTATGTAATA
>JAGQLH010000033.1 GCA_020429465.1 Candidatus Dojkabacteria bacterium
TTGTTTTTCCTATCACTCTTGCACTTATGATGGCATTGGCTTTCTTGTGGGTCTTAAATTTTTCAATAAAAGGTGAAAGGCTTATAACAATAGTCGGATTTGCTTCATTTAATGTTTTTATCCTTGCGATCTTTTTTGAAAGTATTATCTTCAGTCAGAGTATCCTGGGGCAAATAACTACGATGGTTGTGTCACTGGTATTTGTATTTATACTCTCGTATCTTATTATTCTAACCATGAATATCTTAAATGTTTCTTATCATTCGGATATTCCACTCGGGCAAGCAGGAAGGGCAGCGAGTTATCTGTTTAGTTTGCTTGTATTGTATGTTGCATTCTTTGTATTATTTTCCAATTCTATTCTAATTTTTGTCCGGTTCTTATTGGTTTTTACTACTATTTTATATTTCTCATACTCATTATTGTGGACCCTCAAAGTAGATTTTGAGATTCGATTTCTTTCTGCTTTTGCAATTGCACTTGCTGTTACAGGGTTTGCCTTAGTGGTAAATATTTGGCCGGTTTCATCTGCATTGTTATCGTTTATTTTGGCAGTAATTTTATATGTATGTTTGGGGGTTGCTCTTGAAATGAAAGAAAAAGTAAGTAGGTATGTGTGGATCGAGTATGGCACGTTATTCATCATTATAGTGTTTCTTCTTCTTCTATCAACTAGCTGGGGAATAAATGGACATTTAATATAAACTTTGTATTCCACGACATTGTTTGTTCATTTTCTTCTATGGTAGGCTTTTAGCTATAACTTCTTTGTAAAAGAATTGTGGATTTAGAAGAAAAAATAGCACGGCTTTACGTTTCTCATGTTCCTAAGATTGGTCCAAAAACGTTTCAAGAAATCTTGAAGTTTTACCCAAGTATTGTAAAAATATTTGAACAAGATAAGAGGTTTCTAATAGAGCAATTTGGTCAAACATTAGGAAAAAGTTTGTATAGTCTTAGATATGAATATGATACGAAAAAACTCGAGATTAACCTTGAGAAGTATGCTATCAATTTTACTGTATTTGGAGATAGCGATTACCCTGATAGTTTAGAATCTTTATCAGATCCTCCAATTTGTCTTTATTATAAAGGAAATCTAAGTTCCATTGATTTCTCTCGGTCTCTAGCTATAGTAGGTACTCGCAAAATTACTGAGTATGGTAGGAGTATTACAAGAAAAATAACAGAAGGCCTAGTAAATAAAGGATTCGTTATAGTATCTGGGATGGCGTATGGTGTTGATTCAATTGCACACCAGGTTGCACTTAGTCGAGGAGGAAAGACGATTGCTGTGCTTGCTTCGAGTGCTCACTTACCAACTCCAGTCGGTAATACAAAACTATATACTAATATCCTAAGTGGAGATGGAGCTATTATTTCAGAGAATTATATTAGTGATAAAATCACACCTGGATCATTTCCTCGTCGTAATCGGATTATCGCTGGGTGTACGTTAGGGACAATTGTTGTTGAAGCAGGGATAAAAAGTGGTGCGTGTATTACTGCGAACATTGCATTTTCTGAAGGAAGGCATGTATTTGCTATACCCGGAAATGTCGGGAAAACTCAATCAGAGGGCACGAATAAGCTTATAAAAGATTCTAAAGCGAAGTTAATTGAAAGTGTTGATGACATTTTGGTGGAGTTTGATTACATTTTAGAATCAGTTCCTACTTCGGATAAGAATAAGTGGGAAGGATGTTCGAAAAAAGAACAGGAAATTCTTCAAGTCCTAGGGCGAGAGAGTTATACAATGGAGGGATTCAGTAGGGTATTGGAGTTGTCTACTTCGGATTTGGGTGCTATTCTTTCAATGTTGGAGATCCGTGGATTGATAGCGAAAGGAAAAGACGCTCGTTTCCGTTTAATTTTGTAATTCACCTTTCTACATAGTATACTCTGTGGCAGAATGATTCTATATGTTTAACATTTAAAATATTGTTTTATGTCGAAGCCGTTAGTGATAGTTGAGTCACCTTCCAAAGTTAAATCAATAAAAAAATATCTTGGTAAAGAATACGATGTCACTTCCTCGAAGGGGCATATCGCAGATTTACCAAAATCTGTATTAGGGGTTGATGTTGAAAATAAATTCGAGCCAACGTACGAGGTGACTAAGAAGAAAACGGTCCAAGATCTAAAAAAATCGTTCAAAGATAAGGATACTCTGATACTTGCAGTTGACCCCGATAGAGAAGGGGAAGCTATTGGTTGGCATGTTGCAAAAAGGTTGGGTGTTTTGACGAAATCTGGCAAAGTGAAAAAAGGTTTTGATTTGAAGCGTATTGTATTCACTTCAATAACAAAAGATGCTGTTCAAGATGCAATTAATCATCCAAGAGAAATTGATATGAATTTAGTGAATGCTCAGCAAGCTAGAAGGGTTCTAGATAGGCTTGTCGGGTATAAGTTATCCCCCTTGTTATGGAAAAAGATTCGTTTTGGTCTTTCTGCAGGACGTGTACAATCAGTTGCAGTACGATTAATAGTTGAACGCGAAGAAGAGCGTGATGCATTTATTCCAGATGAATATTGGAAAATTAAAGCAGCACTTAATGAGGATGATAATGGAAACACAAATGTTCATATTATAGAGAAGGATACAGAAGAAGGGATCGATGTGGGGAATCTCTCTGGGATACTATTTGAGCTACAACAAATTTCAGGTAAGAAAGCAGAACTTGCTAGGCGGAAGGATGTTGAAGCTATTCTTGATTCAGTTAGTTCTAAAAGGTGGATTATATCTAATGTCACTAAAAAACAAGTTACTCGTAATCCAAAGCCACCGTTTACTACTAGTACTCTCCAGCAAACTGCTTCAGGTTGGTTAGGGTTTTCAGCGAAACGAACTATGATGGCAGCACAGAAGCTTTATGAGCAGGGGCATATTACTTATATGCGTACAGATTCTACAAATCTTTCTAAGGAGGCCGTGAGCGCGATTCGTCTGGTTATTGAAAGGGAATTCGGTAAAAAATCTATCCCAGCGAAACCTAAGTATTATGCAACTAAGGCTAAAGTGGCGCAGGAAGCTCATGAAGCAATTCGTCCATCAGATAGTTCTAAGAAGGCAAGTGACTTAGGACTAGAAGGAGATCAATACAAGTTATATGATTTAATTCGACAGAGAGCTATGGCATCTCAAATGATTGAAGCAACCTTAGAATCAATGAAACTCGAGGTGGTAGTTGATAATTATCTGTTCGGTGCAAATGGACAGAGGATAGTAACTAAGGGTTATCTTGCGGTGTACCCTGAAAAAGTTAGTGAAACTATACTTCCTGAGCTTGAAAAAGGCAAAGAGCTATTTGCTCATGATGTGATAGGTTCTCAACACTTCACCCAACCTCCTGCCCGGTATTCTGAGGCGAGTCTTATTAAAATTCTTGAGTCGTATGGTATCGGAAGACCTTCCACGTATGTGCCTATTCTGAGCACTATTCAAACGAGGAAATATGTTGAAAAGGAAGGTAGATACTTTATTCCAACAGATACTGGCAAAATAGTCACTAGGCTGCTAGTTGATAATTTTTCCAATGTAGTAGATTATGAATTTACTGCGTCTATGGAAAATAATCTTGATGAAATCGCTAATGGAAAATTGGACTGGGTTAAAATGATGGATGAATTTTATGATCCATTTGATAAACAAATTGCCAAAAAGGATAGTGAAATAGATAGAACTACATACACAATCTTAGACGAAGCTCCTGATGATATTATATGTCCTGATTGTAAAGGAAAAATGGATATAAAATTGGGACGGTATGGAAAGTTTTATAGCTGTAAAAAATGGCCGGACTGTAAAGGAATTTTGAGTCTAGACGGAAAGACTCAAGAGGAAATTGAAGCAGAGGCTAGAAGTAAGGAGTTCTTAGAAGTGTATAAACCTGCTCCGAAAACAGATGACGGTAGAGATTATCTCCTAAAGCAGGGAAGGTATGGTAGGTTCTGGGCACATCCTGATTACCCTAAGGTAAAGGATGCTCAACCTCTAGATTACTCTGAAGAAGTGTTTAATAAAATATACGGTGAAGTTCCAAAATCAGAAGATGGGAAGGATATGGTTTTACGTAAAGGGAGATTTGGGGAGTTCTGGGCACATCCTGACTATCCAAAGAAGAAAGAGGTTGTACGTATCAATAAGAAGGAACTTGCAGAAAAGAAGCAGGAAGTACTCTCAGATTATAGTTATTCGGCTTAGTATATATAGATTCTGTATCTACTATTTATCCTTCGATTATAGTCTTCAATTATCAAGGGTGATATTTTTTGTAAGAGCCCATTGCCTCTATTCACTTTTTAGGTTCGGTATTTAGTAAAGGGGTGAGCCATAATATCTCTAAAGTGATGATCGTCAAGAATCTTGAAAGTACTGAAGAATTTCCCCTGGAATCACATTATGTGAGTTATTATTGAGTTTTTACTAGTTGGTATCGTTTTCTTCTGGTTCTTGGCTAGCATTCTCCAAAGATGTAGGTTGTTCTTCTATAGGAATAGTAGGTTCCTGTGCTAATTCATCAGTAGTTTCGTCAGGCTGAGGAGTCGGACTCGCTATGGGCGTAGGAGAAGGAGATAAAGAAGGTGTAGGGGTGCTAGTCGGTGTAGGCGAAGGTGTGATAACTATTTGATCATTTGTGTCTCCATTATTATTATTATTATTATTATTATCTCCGTAAGACTTACTCACTGATGGAGAATCAGAGATACTTGAGAATGAATGCCAATTAAATAAGAGATCTTTATTTGTTGAAGCATTAATTTTAATTGTAAATCCACGACTACCAACATCATCTAAATAGTATCGGACGGGACTTTCATCAACCAAAGTAAGTGTAATAATAGGAGGTTTTTCATAACGCTCCTCAAAATCAACTTCAACTTCTCTATCTCCCTTTGCGATTATGGCTTGACCTACTGAATCGCTTCCGAATGTCACATGATTTTTTATTACTACTGAGCCATTGAACCACGCATCATTTGATATTTCGAGGCTTGCTATTCGTAAATGAGAATTGGTGAAATTCATTGTATTGCTACCAATAATCATCTCTGATAGTAACTCTAGATCGGAATCGGAATAGTCAAATGTGTTTGAATTATTAAAAGAGTTAGAGTCGATATCCAATAGGCTATTTTGTACTTGAGATGAGTTCACTCCAACAAATACCATTACTGTATCACGTGGGTCTTCTGGCTTGAATTCCCATGATTCGAGAGCTTTACCTATGGTAATACCATTTTGTGTTGCTTTCTTTCCATAGCCAAGAAGTGAGTCAGAAACGGAAATGAAATCTCCAGGCTCAATAGGTTCAGATTCGGGATCCATTTTTACTGGAACTCGACCTGTAAGTGCTAGAAGAACCGGTCTTCCTTGAGATTCTTTCTTCTCATGACCAATTACTTGTCCTGGTTGTGTTGAAATTATTCCTAAAATTGATGAACCATCTTTATAGTCTGCTTTCTTTACACCGGCGTACAGGGCAGGGTCGATACTAACAACATCGCCTGCTTCAATGTTTTCGTCATTAGTGTAGTAAATTTCAGCAAGGTCGGCTCCAGGTGCTATGAGTTTTTGGAACGTCATAGATGACCCATCTGCTAAAGTGGAAAGAACTGCTCCTCCAGTGAATTGTTCTGTTCGTAAACGAAAATCATCTCCAGCACTCAAATCCTCAATAATTGATCTGGTACATGAATCGTCTCCAGTCGCTGTTACACGATGGTATGCATAACAGCGAGATCCGTCTACCTCTGTGAAACCGCCGCCTGTGTCTCGTTCAATCCAACATGATGATCCAGTTCTATTGTTTTGTGTAGCAGTTGAACTACAGGTATAGGTAATATTATATGTTCCATCACTATTTACAGTTATCACATCAGCGGCAAGTGAGTAGTTAGCTTGATCTCTTCGTATAGTATCTAAGTTAATAGTAATTGCAGTGGTGAAATTTTGTCCTCCAGTATTGTCATATACATCGAATACCGCACCTTCATCTGTTCCACATTGAAATTGTCCTGTTGCATCTGTGTATAGAATGTCACAATTTGTAAGATTTGGTGCTGTAATTATTCCTGCATTAACTCCATTTAGGGCTCCAATTTCAAATATACTACTTGCAGCTGTATCAAGGAATTGGAATTCTCCGTCAGTTGCATTGAATAATAATCCTGCATCTTCATCTGTTTGTGATCTGAATGCATAATCATCATCTTCTACTAAGTAGTCAGCAGTACCAGAGAAGAGCAGGTCTCCATCTCCATCGAATGATCCGTAATTGGTACCATCTCCAAATCGACTATCCCCAACAACTTCAAGTACAGCAGCAGGAGTAAGCTCTCCAATACCAACATTACCATCTGCATCAATGATGAAAGGAGTTGTATCAGAGGCTACATCGTTCACTCTAAAGCTGCCAGAACCCAAATTGTTAAGTACAAAAGAAGGGTTATCAGTAGCGTCTAGGGTATAGTCAAAGCCACCAGAATCATCAATAGTTAAGAACGTAGTATTATTATCTTGTAAGATAAAGTCACCAGTAGATTGAAGATCAAACGATATGTTTCCAGTAGAACTTGAAAGAAATTCAAGACCAGCACCATCGCTTACACCAAGGATTTTATCACTATCATTTGCATATACTGCATCTAGATCTACAGTGCTCGTTGATGTTGCTGTAGTTCCATCTATTTTTTCTGTTATTATCCATGATTCTCCTGCAATAGTTAATGCACTTGTACTATTGATGCCTTGTCCAACTCCATCACAAAGTATTTCATAGTATTCATTTGACGAGCTAGTTTGAAATATCAGATTACCTGTATTAGACATTTCACTTGGATTTCCATTTCCACCAGGTGCAAATGAGTAGGATGTTCCTGGAGTGAGGTACGTTGATCCATTGAGTCTAACTCTGCATCTTATATCAATTAAAGTTGAACCACCTCCAGTATCTTGGTTTTCAATTCCAATATTGTAATCTAATCGATACCAGCCAGCTTCATCAAGTGTTACACGGGAGTTGTTGACTGCGGTATCGTGTGTAATTCCAACATCTTCACGTGCTTCACTATCCCAGCCTATTAATGTCGGTGTTCCTATATTGAGATCTGTTCCTCCACTATTATCATAGTACTGAGCAAGAACAACAGAAGGTGATTCAATCTGGTTCCAAGAAGTGCCATTACAAATATAAGAGAGATTAGCAGTAGTATTATGATAAATACGACCCTGAGAAGGTGCATCACAAGTAGGAGCAGAGGCAAGGTTTTCGATACGAGCCTCAATAAGTTGATTGTTGTTAAAATCAACATTATCACCAAAATCAGAAGTACCATCAACTTCAAACGTACCTTCAATGTAGGCATCTTCACCATTTAAGGCAACAGAAGGAGAGCCATCCCCAACCTTAAGATTACCAGTAAGGATATTTACTAAGTCGGTAGCAGAGCCAGTAGTTAGGGTAGCATTAACCCCAGAACCACCAAGCCAAGCTAGTGCACCACTATCACCAATGGTAAATCTATTAGTACCATTATCATCGATACGGAAAGCAAAGCCAGAGGTGAGGTTAGAAGAGTCGAAGGTAAGTTGAAATCCATCACCGGTGGTGATAGAAGAGGTATCAAGATTAAAGCCATCACCAGTGGATGCAAGGGTGTTGATATCAATACTCCCATCATTGCTAATAGTAAATCTACTCGAACCAGCAACAGCCAGGTTGAGGAGATCAGGAGTATTGCTACCATCTTCGTTAATATCGATGATAGTAGACGTGGTATCACCAGTAGTTTGAGTAGACGATGGTGCTATTTGAACAAATCCATTGGAATTGATACCAGCGATGTTTTCAGCAGTAAGAGCATGCATAGCATAGGGAACAGCAGTGAATCTTATACGAGGTGAGTCAAAGACTTCTTCGTAAGTACCACCAGCGCCATCAGCATCGATTTCAATTTGAAAATAAAGGTCGTCTCTATCAAAGGACATAGAGGGGAACGCAGCATCATCAAAAGGGGTAGAGGACCCGAGGGCGACGTTGAATATACCATCGTTGATGGTAACAGAGGACTGTGTTTCTTCCCAAAGGAGAGAGCCGCCAGAGGAGGCATCGTATATTCTAAAACGGAAGTCACAAGAAGTACTACAGGCACCAGTAAAATTAGTACCATCGGATTGGTCAACAAGTTTACCTTGGAAATTTATTGTTTCATTTATTGCTGCTTTGGAAGTATGTAGACTAGTAGAAAAGAAAAATAAAAAAAGAAAAACAAAACCAAGTAGTATGGAAGTATTACGAATACGACTATTTAAAAAGGCATTTCGTTTCATATAGCAGTGCTTTTGAGCAGTTATTCTGACTCGTTATATAAGTGCAAATAACAAATGTTATTTGGTGATAGTTAAATCTACGATATATCGTGATGAAAGTCAATAACATCAACAATTAATCTGTACATATATTCTGAAATACTAAGTAGTACTACTTGACATGGTATTAGCTTTTTATTATCCTCGATTGTGTGGGTCAAAGTGAATAATACTCATTACTTGCTATACAAATTATTACAAAGGGTAGATTTGATAGTTCGCTATCAGTTATCCTAAATGTCACAGCCATAAGCTATATCTAGTGAGATTGTGATGTTGTTTGTTTTGATACCGCTTTTAACTTTTTACGTTACTGCTCTAATGAGGACCAAAAGAGTTCTTAATAGGGCTGTTGCATTGGCCACTGCAGCAGCTGCTGGTCTTATGCCATTTGGTATGAGTCTAGTTAACAACGTACGAGCTGCTTCTCTTACAGATGTTTCAGTTGCATTAACAAATGAAGCTGTTTCATCTACAGATAATGTTGTGATTACGTTTACGCCAAACACCGCCATTACAAATGGAACAATTTTAGAAGTTTCATATGATACTGGTATCACAGGGGGTGCGTCGCTTACCGATGGTGATGTAGATGTGACCGGGACAAATATAACTTCGTCAGCAGAATCAGGTTTTGTTGATGGTTATTTTAGAAGTACACTTACTACTACTGGAAGTGTTACAACAACTGTTACCATTACTATTGATGGTGCAAATGAATTAACAACTCCAGCAACTTCAGGTAATTATAATTTCTCAGTTATAGCAGATATAGGTGGAGCTGGTACCACATATGATAGTGGTGCTGGTCTTGCGTATGTCGCAGATGACAACGATATTACTGTTACCGCGGTTGTTCCTCCAGTCATTGATATGGAGCTATACCAGACTGGAACAGATACAGAACTAACAGATCCAAATACATGTGCATTGGGAGTTCTTTCTCTAAATACAGTAAGTTCATGTGATTATGATATAGGATTCGGTACAAATAATACTGCAGGTCTAACTATTCAGGTAACTAGTGATGGTGACTTGGATAGTGGTGCAGATACTATCGATGCATGTACTGGTACTAATTGTGATGGACTAGGTGCGGCTGGCGTTGATGCGGGTCAGGAAGAATACGGTTTCCGCGTTTCTGACACTGGTGCAGGTTGTAGTGCAAGTGCAGCAGGTTCCTATGGGACTGCTGATCAGGCAGTTCCAACAACAGCAACGAATTTTGTAACTACTACTGCAACATGTGCAGGAACTACTCTGGGTAATTCAGCACAGCATGTAGAGGTTACTCATTCTGCTAGTATGGCAACAGACACTGTTGTTGGGTCATATAATCAAGAGGTAACATATACTGCATTTACTAACTAAAGGTAGATGAGATAAGATATCTTCTGGTTATATACAAAATATAAAAAGAGCTCTCGACTATGAGGGCTCTTTTTTGTATAGTAATCATGACTATTTAACTTAACTTTATGATTCTAATGACGAGAAAGGAACAAACACAATTTTGTTGTAAAGCTGCTATGGGGATATTCAAAACATTAATAGGGATTAGCGCATTTTCATTCTTTATCGCAACGAGTTATGCGTTACCAATAGGGCCGGATAAATATTATTTAGATGGGGATCCAGGTGAATTTATTGAAGAGCAATTAATGGTTTATGGACGACAAGAACTCGCTCAAGAACAGACAGTTTATATCTATCCTTTAGGAATGAGAAAGGTTGGAGAAGAACATGAACGTGAGTTTTATGTGCCTGACCCAGCTGATGCTTCAGACCCAGCAAATTGGATAACAATAGGGAAAAATGAAGGTATTATCACTCCAGGTGATACATTGATAATTCCATGGTCTATTGAAATGGGAAGCTTAACAGAATGTAGTACTAATTTAGCAGCAATTGCAGTTGCAAATAGGCCTCTTTCCGCAGATGCAAATGCTGGGAGTACTATTCAGATAGGAAAAGAAATAATTAGTCAGGTACATATTGTATCAGAAGGTTATACTAGTTCAGATTGTCCACAAGTACATTCCTTGATGGATTTTAGAGTTAATAAAGTTATTAAATTATTTAATTATGACGAGGTCCCTCTTCTAACTAGAATTCAAAATGATGGGGGAGTAATAACTCGAGAGCCAAAGGGGTTTATTGAGATTTTTGGTGTAGGTGAAAAAATAACGATTCCATTTAATGATAAGGGACTTGATATCTATCCGTCTACAGTAAGGAAATTTGAGGACGTATGGATAGATGAAGATTATCCACGTGAAGGAAATTTTTGGCAAAAACTTGGTTATGAAATTACTCATATTAGAATAGGTCGATATGAAGCACGTCTAGGTGTGACCAAAAATGTAGATCAAGATATTGTAGCTTATGATCATTTTTGGATAATTCCGTGGAGAGTAATAGTTTCGTTAATCACACTTGTAATAGTGGGTGTAGCAATAGGGAAGTTTACTAGAAAAGATGAGTCGAAAACTAAAAAGACCGTAGATTAATCGATCGATTAGAATGTTCCGGTGATGGTAAATGTTATTTCATCTTGGTAATCATCACCACTCGGTGTAGAGGTACTCGTTTTTGCCTTAACGAAAAGACTTCCGCGTCCATTATGAAGTGGTCCTCCATTTGAATTATAAATAGCAACCGGGGTAGTAGAAATTCCACCGACAATATCACCACCGTTGCCAAATGCAGATTCTACTGTGAGAGGCCCAATGTATGTTTCGGAGGTTGTATTTCCTACGAGCCCGAATCCTTCTAAGGATGAACTTAGGTCACTATCTAGAGAAGGAATGGTATAAAGGGATGTTGGGCTTTGAAGGCCACTATAGTCATCTTCTACAAACATACTAATTCCACTTATAGCATTTGTTCCAAGATCAAACCATATAAGATTATTGGAAGTAGAAACACTTACAGGATTTAATACTCCGAGTTGGATTGCATAAGGTGCTGATGTTTCTGAGGTTGTACCTGATGCTGTATCTATATCAATATCAAAAAAAAGTGAAGGAAGTCCAGTAGTTGTTGTAGAAACGGGGCTTGGCATTGATTCAGTGAAATCACCATGGAGTGCAGTAATCTGGGCATCATATGATGTACCAGGTTTGAGTCCAAGTATGTTGAAACTCGAGGTGGTTCCCTCCCAAGTTGTTTCTGTTAGGTAGTCATTGATATCGTGTGTTGCTTCATCTTCAATAATAAAAGTCGTACCATCAACATATCGCCATGTGGATGAACCACTTTCTTTAATCTGTATAGAGTAAAGAGTATCAGTAGTATTATCCTGTGGATCAATTTCGATGCGTGCCCTATCGTAACAACCAGATGTCCCACAAAGCATTACCATCCCATCAGGGGTTATATCAGTATCTGAACATGAAGTTGTGCCACTCGAGGTTGTTTCAAAACATTCGATTTCAGGTACATTGGCAACAAGCACATTTGGGCTCCCTGGTAATACTCGGTAATTTGTTGATTCTATTCGATCATCGCTTAGTTCTCCAATTAGACCAAATATACTGTACTCATTTCCTCCGTTTGTCGTATCGGTTTGACCACCACCTCCTCCAAAAGAAGCCCCCTCAATACTATAATTGGTTGAATTAGTTTCTTCAGCATATATCGTTTGAGAGAGGATAGTAACGATAATAAGCAGTATGAGTAGTATTAGTTTGTTAGTTTTAAGTATATGCTTCAATTGAACAGCTTGACTTATGTTATTTATATTAAGCTTACTAAGTGCGTTATTAAAGGTCAATATTTAAATCCTTGTGCAGTGCAAAATTAGTATCAGAAGCATAACGTTTATATATAATTTAGGAGAATATGCTTTGTCTTTAGTTTGTAAATATGAGTATAATGATGTGAGTAAATATATGCACTTTTACTGTCTGGTATGCATCGCGATAATTCCATCAAAAAACTCTTTCTTTTGAGCATTCTGCTCAGTATTTTCTGTATTAATTTAGTATCACTATATTTTTTCCCTACGCCTGTAGAACAGGATGGGGCAGTGCTTGGATCAACTTCGAATGTTGGTGTGGCTACAGATGTTTACAGCGTACAACTTACATTTCAAATAATACCGGAAGGTCGAGCTCCAAATAATTACTCTACAGAAGTCACTGTAGATATTTATGACTCAGCTACTAAAGCATTCGAAGGTAGCTTTACCACAATAACTGATAATTTAGGATATGCAACTGTTAATTTAGATCAGGAAGTACCAGCAATATATTTAGAAGATAAACCATACGATTTTGTTATTAAGGGAATTTCTCATTTAACCATTATTGAATATTCAGTAGTTGGATTTGATAAAGCTGGAGCAAACCAAGATTTTTTTCAGGGTATTAACTATTTAATGGTGGGAGATGTTAACGGAGATGATGAAATAAATTCATTGGACTTAACTAATTTTGTAAGTAGGCTTGGCGTAGTTTTTGGAGATGCGGAATATGATTTTAGATATGACCTAGATTATGATGGAGATATTGATCTTGATGATATTTCATTGTTTGAAGTAAATATTTATGAAATAGGGGAAGGGTATTAAATGAAAAGAAAAATAAAGAAAAAATTAATATTTGTGAATTCCATTTTGATAGGAGGGCTATTTTTTTATGTACTTAGTTTGTCTAGTGTTCAAGCTGCTACGTTTGAATTTGTTCCATCGAGTGCTACTTTTACTTCATGCCAAAATACAATAGATATATATATCGATGCGACTGGAGAAGATGCTAATGCTGCTGATATAGAAGTTTTTTTTGATGAGTCAAAAATTCAAATTACTGATTCGAGTGGTAGTATTCCAGGCACACAGATAATTGAAGGAGTTGCATTTGAAGAGTATATGGGAAATTATGTATTTAATTCTACAGGTTCATTTTTTCTAACTGGTGGTTCATATCCAACTACTACTAA
>JAGQLH010000034.1 GCA_020429465.1 Candidatus Dojkabacteria bacterium
CCGCTATAGTTTTAGCTATAGTTTTTCCTTCTTCCTTGAGTTCAGTAAACTGTTGTTTTGATAATTTTCTTATATTACGATTTGATTCAGCAATAATCTTAGAATTATATATAGTTTTTACCTCTGCTTTCATGGCGGAAATTTCCTTTGTAGATAAACCTTCATAGAGATCTTCATCTTTTACCATTTCTAATTTATTAAAATGTAGAATTGTATTCTCAATTGTCTGAATAAGTAATTCATATTGATCTTTTTTCTTCTTGAGCAACTCTTTTTGTTCTTCAAGAATGAACTTTGTAGTACTATCCTTAGTAGCGAGAATTTTTTTTATAGCTTTTAAGGAAAGATCAATCTCTTTATAGAACAAAATGTGCTGAAGACGAATAAGATTTTCTTGATTATAGATTCTATGACCGCTCTCGTTACGACCACAGGGTTCTAGTATCCCAATAATGTCATAATGTCTCAGGGTACGAACAGAGATACCCGCAAGCTCAGCTAGTTCACTAATTGTATACACAGGATGTAAATTCATAATGAGGTAATTGTAGCAGCTTACGTTACGTAAGCTGCAAGAGGGGGTTACTTATTTTTACGAGAGGTTCTAGGTTTACTATTCCTTCGTATTGTTTTTGGTTCATCAGTATCTTTGCCATCCTCTTCATCTTTTTTCCTTTTCCAGAAGAAGAATAGTAACAACAAGCCTAATGGACAACAGCAACATAATAGATACGCTAGTCTACTATAATCAGATTCTGCTGCAATTGAGTATTCATCTGGCTCTTCAACGGTTGGTAATTCTGAACCACTATCACTAGTAACTGGAGGTTCATATTGATCATCTTCTTGATTATCATCAATAGTAGCTTCATCTGAGATAGCAATAAATTCTTCTGATTGCTTAACTTCTTCTTCAACTGCCGCATCATAGTAATAGGCAGGGTCGAGGTAATTAGGAATACCATCCCCATCTGAGTCGTCATTAGTAGGATCACCATCTTTATTAACATCTTCATTCGTAGTTAATATTCCATCGTTATCATCGTCTGGATCCAGGTAATTTGGTAGGCCACCACCATCCGTATCGTCATTAGTAGGATCACCGTCCTTATTGACATCTTCATCACGTGTTAATATTCCATCATTGTCATCGTCTGGGTCGAGGTAATTAGGAATACCATCCCCATCAGAATCATCATTAGTAGGGTCACCATCACCATTGATATCCTCTAGTCTAGTAGGGATTAGGTCATTGTCATCATCTACATCAAGATAGTTTGGCATTCCGCTACCATCTGTATCGTCATTAGTAGGATCACCATCTCCGTCTATATCCTCGTCTTTGGTGAGAATGCTATCATTATCATCATCTATATCCAAGTAGTTAGGGATGCCATCAAAATCAAAATCATCATTAGAAGGATCACCATCTTTATTCTGATCTTCCGATGCTGTAGGAACTCCATCATTGTCATCATCTGGATCGAGGTAATTAGGAATTCCGTCACCATCAGTATCATCATTTGTTGGATCGTTATCATCATTGAGATCTTCATCGATATCCAAAATACCATCCCCATCAGAATCACCTGGAATTACAGGTGTAGTAGCACTCGATGATCCACCGCCGCCGCCACTAGAACTTCCTCCAGTAGAAGGTGGTGTAGTTACCGTAAACCAACCAGATGTGGTACTAGCAGTACTTTCTGCAGAATTGATAGGATCAACAGGAATAAGGGCAATTGAACCGCTTGATGTTGTAATTGTATTATATTCAATAGCCAGATAGCCATTTGTAATGAAATAGTCGGAAAGTGCACCAGAAAGGTTAAATGTAGCATTTGATGCACCTGTTGCAGTTATAAGTAATTGATCATCGGTGTCATTTCCATCTAATGTAAGTATGCTTTCTATAGTTTGTGATGTTCCACTTTGAAGGGTCAAAATTTCTGTTACGTCATCTCCTGGATTATCGGTTTTTGTGAGATTATAAAAGGTTGTACTACCATTAACTTGTTGATCGTTCCCATCGAGAAGAACTGTTCCAGAATTATGCGTGTATGTTCCTCCCATGCGATTCCATGCACCAGCAACTGTAAACTGATTTGAAGTAGAAGTAAAAGTACCATTTGTATGATTAAAGTCCCCATTTACGTCAATTACTCCGCTTCCACCAGTCCAAACTCCACCACTTACATCTAAGTCACCAGCGCAGGTTACAAGTGCGGAACCCTGTATGAATGTACCACCGCTCTGACTACAAGTGGTAATACCATTGACGGTAAGGTCATTATTTTGTGTATCAAAGGTGCCATCAGCTAGCGTCCAATCACGGGTAACAGTAAGAGGAGTAGTAAGATTGAATACGTCCAGTAGCCCATCTGTAGAGTTAAAGCTTACATCATAATAATCAATACCCCCGACATTAAAGTCTTTAACAGAGTAAGTATCAGCAATGCCATCACCGTCACCTGTATATTCCCATACTCCAGAATCCACATCCTGAAGAGGAATAGTGGTATTCTCATTACCATGCAGTCTTATTATTCCTTCATTTGAAAAAGTTCCAGTAACAGATAGATCGTGACCGTTAAGATTGAAAATACCCGATGAATCATTAATGAAAGTATCTTGTACTGATAACGGAGTAGCAAGTTCAACCACACTTGAAGAATTTGAATTCTGTATAGTAAAGAGTGGATTTCCAGATGTAGTAATCGTCTGATTAGAGGTTCCATCCAAAACTATGCTACCAGAATTATGAGTAAGAGTAGAACCAGTATCACTAAATAGATCTCCTCCAATAGTTGTAATTAGACTAGTTAATGTCGTGGTTCCAGCAGCATCAATATCAAGATCACCCCCAATATTCACATTTTCTGCAACGAATGTAATAGTCCCATCAATGTCTAAATCCCCACTTACGCTTACATCACCACCAGGAGTGTAGTTTCCTGACTGAACAAGAAGTTCGTTGCCCAACATAGTAAGGTCCACACCAGTTCCAGTGGAGGTTGTAAAAATACTCGAGATATCTGTTGAAGAGGGGACAGCACCTCCATGGGTTCCCTCGTAAGATACTGCTGATTCTATTTCGCTATTTGTAAGTGCTGGTTGCGCACCTTCAGTTCGTACCACTAGATAATCTTCAAACATATCGTAACCAGCTGAATTTGCACCATCAAATTTTGATATGAGTACAGAATTTTCGGTTTCATCATCTACGTAAAGGGTAACGATATCTCCTCCTCCTGCAATAACATTAATACTGTAATCACCGTTTGCATCTGTTTCTGCATCAATCCCTGTATCAGCACCATTTATAAGAAGTCGGATTGTTTTGCCTGGGATTCCTGTTCCTCCTTGTTCGGTGTAGAGTGTCCCAATAAAATCTGGGAACCAACCAGCAGCATTACCTGTCGTAATTGAATCACTAGGAGAAAGAGGAGGGCTTAAAATATCTCCATTGTTATCAAGTAATTGAACGTCACCAACAGAAAGCCATTGCCCAGATGCAAACGCTGGTGAACTGGTTCCTAGTTGGATTTTTGCTGCAGTACCTGGCACTGTAGACTCGATTGCTAATCTGTCATCACCATCGGTACCTCTAATCTGCAGAGAGGTTTCGACAATAATTGTAGAATTAGCATCAATAAATATTGTTTGATTTGTATTGAGTTGATTAGCTGGAGTATCGTTATTATTTCTGTCGAGTAAGCTCAATATATTAAAGGTTGTATTTCCAATTATAGTTTGTGTATTTGGTGCACTTGGAAATGTTGATGTTGGTCCCGCTGTTATTGGAATATTATTAAATTGTGCTGCTCCACCGTTGTGATCGTATGTTCCATAGTTGGTGAAATTCCCCATATAATTAGTAAATTTAGAAGGTCCAGGAGGACTTCCAATTGGCCCGTTATCAATAAATGTTGCTCCAGTATCTATCGTAACGTTTCCATAGTAATTGTAAAAAGAAGTACCTGCAACCTGGTATTCTCCTTCATAAATACCATTCATTATGTGAACATCTCCATATATTTTTGGAGATGGGTAACTGAAACGGAATGTATCAGGAGTAGGTGAAGTATCATTAACAGTTAGTCCACAAAATTGGGTTGGGCCAGAAACGGTTTCTGCTATAGCGTCCCCATCACCAATAAACTCAAATGTTCCTGTACAGCCTTCACCGATATTAGTGTTTGAATAGGTATAATTAGGTTCTTCCCCAGTGAATTGAAGTGTTCCACTTGCATTAAGCGATACAAGTTTACTTGCTGGAACACCTAGTGCAGTTGTTCCGATATTATTGCCATTTAGATTAAGGGTAGAAGTTGATCCGATTGTCAATGTATCAACAACTATTTGAACATCAGCAGTCACAGTATCTCCATTATTGATAGTCGCAGTATCACCATCTCCAGGAACAGAACCACAGCTCCAATTTGCAGGATTATTCCATAACCCGGTCCCTCCACCATTTGTCCATGTACATGCAGCATCATTTGCTATATTCCAATACCTTTGTTCATAATAGGATTCCTCTGATTCAATCGCAGGATCAAATTCTAAAGGACTAATAGTAAAGAAATCTGGTGAACGATCAGGAGCATTATAATTATATGAAAATCCAATAGTTTCCTCTGGTTCAAGTGTAATAGAGGGGAATAATAATTCGGTGATATTTGGATTACTATCAGGGTATCTTATTTCATAATTTGTGTGATGGAACGGTAGAAATTCTCCAGTATGGTCAAAAACACCAAGGGATACATCTGAGATTGAAAAACTTCTTGGGACCCGTTCTATAAGTGAACCATAGAAATCCAATAGTGATTGAATCTTCACATTCATTGGAGAGGAACCATACGGATACAATCGAGTAGCTGCATCACGTTCGATAACAGCTTGGAATTGAATTCCATTTGTATTTGATTTTGTTATAGGGTCAATTACATCAACAAGGGCAGTCAGTTCTTTTAAGCCATTGCCATTATTTGCTGTCAATTTGAATTCATACGTCCCAATTTCTTCAAAAATGTATGTTGCTTCATAATCAGGTTCAGTATTTTCGCTATCATAGGTTGTACATAGACCTGTCTCTTGTACATCTATATTGGTATAGTTCTCCTGATCAGTAGTTTTTACCTGTAAATTAACTTCAGCACCGCATACAGGAAGCCCATTATCATCTAAAACACCAATGGAAATGTGGGCTTGGGAATCTTCAAGATAAATATCTTTATCAGTATTGAATGCGAGTACACCCCATTCAAAATCTTGAGAAATAGTTTCATCCTCACCAGTTAAAGGATTTGCAAATGTGATTTTGAGTGTATGTTTACCAGGTTGAAATTCCGGGAAATGAGTTATAACAAGGTTTAAAGAACCTTTTGTGAAGTGGAAGTCAGATCCTTCTGTTAGGGTAACATCATTAATACTAATAGAATAAAGTTGCTCTTCGAATGGATAGAAGTTTGACTGTTTACCTAATCCAAATTTAGTAGTAAAGCCTTTTTCTGCAAGTTTTTCAGCTATCAAATTCTTGAATTTAGTTTCATTAACATCTTGATTACGATCGTCAATGGTATCTCGGACTAATTTTTCCGGAGTTGAAAGAGGTGATAAAAATGATGAAATGAATGATTTAGGATCTTTTCGCAGATAACTATCCGTAAGTTCTTCAGAAATATCCTCTCGTACTGATTCAGTAATCAATTCTTCAGTCAAGTTAGAAATTTCTTCAGAGTCTAAGATGTCTTGAACATATACATCTTGGAGATTAGTATTAAATTCATCATAAATAACTGGAACATAATCATCAACAATATCTTTTATTGCTACTGCTGTGATTTTTTCTTTTGTGACAAGAGAATCTATAATTGCTGCCGTTACCTCATCTTGATTTAGTACTTCTCCGTCTGGTTTTTCATTACCAATAGGGATATCTCCTTCTAAAATTTTGAAGCTAATCTCATTCGGCCTACTTGCAAGTCTTTGAAATGAATGAGACGGAAGGACTTGCTCTTCTTGTGTGTCCTGTAATGTACTTCCACTTTGTGTTACTGTCTCCTCTGTAAGAGCATTTCCAGTATCGGTTTTAGAATATTCGGTATATGAAGCAATTCCAAATGGTAGTTCCTCTGCACTGCTTATTGGGAGTAAAAAGATACTTCCATAGTTGGTAACTACGAAAGACAGTATAAGTACTAGATTTAGAGTACGTAGGAATTTTTTTGAAAATTGAGAAAAAGACTGCATATACTACAGCACAAAAAAATAAGTAAAACAAAAGGGAAAAAAGAAAAGTGCAGTGTAGTTGACTTTCAGGTATGCCGGCAAAACACACGTTGAAAAACTACATCTATAAAGTAGAAAATATTCCAGTAGGTGTCAAGATCCGATTTCCCCAGAAAGGACGGTAGAAGCCTTTTAAATTCTATGTATTCACAGGTATAATTTATCAATATTTTTTGTAAATAACATGAAAATTATTCTAAAGGTAATAATTCTCCTCATAAGTGGTTGGGGGGTATGGTATTTTTATGACATGAGAGTGAATCTTTATTCACAATACGAGGTATTAGGTATTGAGGATGGGATTCTAGAATATTCGCAGGCATTATTCTATGTGTTGGCTGGAATTTTTGCATTTGTAAATAGTCGACTTGAAACGAAAAAATATAGCGCGTGGTTCTTTCTGTTAATTACAGTGGGGGCATTTTTTATTGCGTTGGAAGAATTAAGTTGGGGGCAACGAATTTTGAATTTTGAAACGGGGGAATTTTTTGCTACTAATAATTTTCAATCAGAGGTCAACATACATAATATCCATGGTACTGGAGCTCTTATAAGGTTTGGATATATCGCTATCGGGATTATAGGCAGTATTAGTTGGATTATAAAGAAACTAGTAAAGAAAAGAGATTTTATATTTGAAATACTAAACAATGTACCTGGATGGGAATTATTAGTATTATTCATCTTGCCGGTATTTATAAATATACTAGACAGGGAACTACTTGCCCCCCAAGATTATGAGGTGGCAGAATTTTTTCTTAGTACAGGTATAATGATCTGGATGTTATTACAGTTAGTTAGTTATGCTCAGGGTTCAAAATCTTTCGCTCGAATTCTCCCAAAAAATCTTTGAGGATGTTTCTTTTTCACTTGGGAACAAAGAAAAAGTAGGTCTTGTCGGCCTAAACGGGTGTGGAAAATCTACGTTACTAAAATTAATTACAGGTGAGTATAAACCCGATAAAGGGAGTATATCTTCAACCGATGAGACTATTGAGTACTTGCCACAAGAAATGAATAGTATAGATGAGTTTGATACGAGTGGATCTAGTTATGTAGGGGAATTTCTTGAAAGTCTTGTAGATGATATTCATACCGAACTGTGGAAAGTTAATAAGCTTGTTGATAAATTAGAGATTGGGGTTGATGAATTTGACCTACTCTCACAAATTAGTGAAGGACAGAAAATGAAGTTGCTCTTAGTCCAATTACTTCTAAAAGAGCCCACTATCCTGCTACTTGATGAGCCTACGAATCATCTAGACATTGTAGGTATTGAGTGGTTTGAAAAATTTATTACTTCCTTTGATGGTATATGTATTATTATTTCCCATGATCGAGAATTCCTCAATTCGACAGTAACTAAGATTTTCGAAATAGATGAGCATACCCTTAATGTTTTCGACGGAAATTATGATAGATATCTTATAGAGAAAGAAACTTGGATTGAGAAACGGGCACAAGAATTTGAGTTACAAGAAAGAAAAAGAAAAAAACTTGAAGAAAGGATAGAACTTATTAGGACATTCGGAAGTGGAAAAAAGCAGAAAGCAATGCTTAGTAATGCACGTAAACGTCTTGAGAGAGAGGTATATTCTAACGAAGTAGCAAAGTATAAAAAACAGAAGTTGCAAGAGGTTTCACTAGAGGGGGAAGTACACAATTCGAAGATGATAGTTGATATACAAAATCTCACATTTGGATATCCTAATAAAGAGGTATTACTAGAAGATGCTAATTTTGATATGTATGGCAGGGAGCGGGTGTGGTTTTTTGGAAGAAATGGAATAGGTAAGACTACCCTTATTCGTCTATTGACGAAAGAATTTGAGCCAGATCAAGGGGAGTGCAGACTTGGTATGAATCTTACCTACCAATACTTTTCTCAGGATCAATCTCATCTTGATATGAATATGAGTGTACGTGATTTTGTACTTTACAATACCTCTGTCTCATTCGATCGTTCATTTGGAATGCTTGAAAAATTTTTATTTCCAAAAGCACTCCAAAATAATCTGATCAAAGACCTCAGTCCTGGTCAGAGGGCACGATTATCTTTTGCAGTTTTCTCACAACATGAGTACGATTTCCTCATCCTTGATGAACCTACTAATCATCTGGATATTCAAACAAAAGAAGTGATTGAAGAAGCAATTCGTGAGTTCAAGGGAGCTGTGTTGCTTATCTCGCATGACAGGTACTTTGTTGATAGTGTGGGAATTGATAAAATAATTACATTACAAGATAAAAAGATCCGAGAGTTATAACTTATTGGTCATGAATAAAAAATCGTTTATAGATAAATGTTTTAAAGACAAAGATGGTGTGGTAGTGATTGGACAATTTCCAAATATCCCTATCATGGCATGGTTTGTAATTACAGTTATCGCATTATTAATCCCTTCTGAGCTATGGTCAAGCAAATTCCATGCATTGGCACAGATGTTCCTATTTATTTGGGCATATTTAGAACTCGTTTCCGGAGTGAATTACTGGAGACGATTTTTAGGTTTGATTGGTGTGGGGTATGTGGTAATTACTCTGTTTGGTATTTAGTAAAATTTCACTTTATGATGTCTTTCATGTGAACCGAGCCTGCCTGCCGTAGGCTGGGACGGGGAAGACACTACTGCTACTTTTAGCATGATAAAAATCTACATATAAATCTCGACAACGCTGTACTTTGTAATCCTCGATCCAGATGGGAATTAAGTTGGTTTTATTGAGCATTTCTAACTATCCGACTCCGATTAATTAATAGAATAAAAACACCAATTCCAGTTAATAGAGCAAGCAAATAGAGACCTCCAGATGAATTCCCTCCTTCAAGGAATAACCCCACAAACGGAAGAATACTAAATTCGTAAAGTCTCATGAAGACACTTTGAATTGAGTTAATTGTAGCTCGTTCTATGCTCTCTACTTTATCATTAAGTAATTGAATATTATTTGCTTGGTAAAAGCTTTGGATTGCGTAAAGTATCCCAAAAAGAACAACAATAAGAATTCCAAAGAGAATTGAGTCAATTGCTACGAAATATCCCATTAAAGCAAGCGAAAACATGGTAATGATTGCAGTGATTATCATGGTTCGGTAATCATTTGGATCATCGAATTTGGTAACTAAATAGCTTCCAATACTTTTTGTAACTCTAAATAGTGCTGTAAATACTCCAATTAAAGCTAAGCCGAATCCTACATCCGATAATACAGGTGTGCTAAGCCAAAAGAGAGAAGAAATAATACCAAGAATAAAAAAGTTCGCAATTAGTAAGTTTCCGAGTCCATGAGAGAATCCTTCTTTTGAGAATATTTTTGTAAAGCTTTTTTTAATATGTTGAAGATAGTTTGTGTCATATCCATCCCGTGCAGTTTGTACTCCTTTTGGTTCGTAAAAATACAAACATAAAATGGCAGCAGTACAATAAAACGGGAAGCTAATGTAGAGTGGTATTGATAAATTGTATTCTCCAATTATTCCTCCTAGAAGCATATAGAGGGCCATCGCTGCATGAAGCAGGGTACGAGAGAATGCAAATATTTTTTTAAATTGTTTTGTATCTTTTTTGTCAGCAAGGGAATCGTACATTAAGCTTTCGATTGAACCTGAAGTCAAACTCTCACCCAATGCAGTAATTACCATTGCTCCAACCATACTGGGGAAACTAGAAAGAAATGGCAATAGAAAAAGCCCTAAGCCTTTCAAAAAGTACCCCAATGCACCTGATTGCTTCCTAGAAAGCTTATCTGCAACTGCACCAGTTGGGATTTCTAGGAATACTACCGCTAAAGAGTAAATCGAGGTAAGGAGTAATGCCTGACTAGCAGGTAAAGATTTCTCAATGGTTAAGAATAGGAAAAGGACGGGTTGCCAAAATACCGGGTATGAAACAAATTGCAATAGTTTGAAAATTTTTGTGTTTCGATCTTCTTTCAATAGAATTTATGTAGATATGTGTAAGAATGTAAACAAGTTTACTATTCCCCATAAGAATACCCCTATTGCTATTGCCAGTTGGAGAAATAGATTTGGTTTTGATCGAGTTTTTTTGTATTTGTAAAAACCCGACATAGCTACCGTAATTGGAAGACAAATAGAATAACAGAGTAAGTAAATTGCAAGTGGTATTACAATTGAATTTGGCCAATACCATAATGGTCCGGTATGGGTTACGTAGGCTGGAGTAAAAGGAAATACTAAATAGTATAGATAGACTGCTATAGGTATTGATACTATGAGCGTTGCTACAACAGATATTGTGAGTAATGTATTGGTTTTGAATAAATTCTTTTTCATAGTGCAGTGAATGTAATTAATTAGGTAGTCAAAGAATTATATTGTCCTACCTATTTTTTAATTTTCTTCCCAACTATCATCATAGTTAAGATTAGAGCAAATGCACTTGTTGCCATCATTGGAATAGTAATATAACCAAATGTCATTGAAAATGAATCTGCACATGATACTGAGTAGCCAACCGCACTACAAGGTGCGATTTCTGTCACACCAATTTGTAAGAGATAATGATAGCCTGCAATAATAAATCCTAAGAGTGAAAGCGCAATGCTATAAATTCTAATTCCCATATCTTTTTTCCAGAGAGCGATTCCAAACAGAATAACTTGGGGGTACATGAGGATTCTTTGATACCAACAGAGTAAACATGGTTCATATCCAGCAATATCGGAGTAGAATAGACTTCCCGTCATAGCAGTGAATGCGACTATAAGTGCACCATTAAATCCGTAGTTTTTTGCAAAATGCGTGAGTTTATTTGGTTTCTTATTCTTTTTGGCAAGGGCATAACCCCCTAAGAAAATAACAACAAGTATCTGCGCTAGTACGGTAAGTGAAGCAAGAAAATAAGTAACTACTTGGATCTGTTCTTGTGACATAAACTGTAGGTATTAATAAATAATGAATAAAAACGTATAGTAGATTCTATCACTCATTATAGCTCCATTCTACCTTTCGAGACAGATTTAATAATTGATCGGGATAATTGCCCACCTTCATATCGTAATCGGGGGAAGAGAACATTGAACCCATTAAGGGAAATTAAGAATGTGATAATAAATACCATTGAATAGTGGAAAATCACTGCAGTCAGTGGTGTTTGACCAATATAATTGATTAAACCATTGCTTCCAGTGTAGATTGATGAACTGTATACAATAGCAAATAGTATATACCCTTCAATTGCACCACTCAAAAACATACAAATTGGGGGCCAATCTCTATCCCACGTTTGATTTTGAATTAATGTATAGATAATATCAAGAAAAAATCCTATGAGTGTAATAATAGTAATCAATAATAGAGGACGGCCAATATCATTAATACCTAGCCCGAATGCAAGTGTAATTGGTATTCCTACGAAAAGGAAAAGGAATGTACGTAATTCTATTCTACCTTGAAGTGTTGGTAACATGGTTATTGCGGAGGTTTATGTAAAATCCAATTACTCCATTCTAGAAGCGATCCAAGCCCACTGAGGTTGTGGGGACGCTCTAGTTTTGTACATAGAAATTCAGTTATCTTCAAACCAGCGTAAGTCATACCGGAAAAACTATCAACAGGGGCGAATGTATTACCAAGTGCGACTACTCCAGAAGCAAACAAATTTATATCTTTTCCATTTGGATTAAGTACACAAAATGAAGAATTTGTTTGGAGTGTATCAAAGCGAGTAAGACTAACATGGTTGGTGTTAATTAGTTCTTCAAATAATTCATTTGTCCGTAGGTTTCTACTTAATCCTGTTGCATCGATCATAAAATCTGCTGATACCATACAAGAAATATCATTGTCTTGTGTTATTTCAATACTAACTCTTTGATTTTTATAGCTAAAGGATTGGACACTCCCTACTACGTAAGAATAAAATCCTTTATCTAAGCCTTCTTCAACGATATGTTTCCATGATGTTCTATCTGCAGAGGTAGTTCCACCAAGTATTGGAATATAAGACTCATGACCTGGCATCCCTTCAAGATTTATTTTATATTCACCACCAAAACACGATTTTGGGAAATTATAGTGTTGATACTCCCACTCATGCTCAAGAGAACGTTCTTTATTATTTATCATCGAAGGATGAGTGTGGTGACGTAATAGATGTAAGATTCGGATGTCATCTCGTTGCATGCATAATTCATAAAGCTTTTGGAGTAACATAGAGGCAGCAATACCTCTCCCTCGTATAATAATTGTTCCTCCGTTATGTTTAAGATGATTTAGAATGTGAGAATGATCTTCATACACATTTTTGTATATATCTAGATTTGGGTGATGCTTTTCAAATGAAAGTTGTTCATCTGTTTTGTTTAGTTTCGAGTAACCAATACCAAGATGTAAATATTCACATTGGATTTTGAATTTTCTTTTATTTTGTAACACCTGTATTTCATATCCTCCATTTTCAAGGGGATGTATTGTTTGAGCCATACCTTCAAATAACATAGAATTCCAGCCAATACGTTTTGCTTCATGCGTAATTGATTCAAATACTTGACCAGATTTCGGCGTAAAGGGCTCGGATATGTATGATTCAGTAAATACTTTAAAAAGAGGAGAGAAGAATCCACCGAGCTTGAGTCGTTTCAAATTTGACCATGATTCTCGAACTGCATAACTTGGTACTCCCCAAATGTTATCGGGTGTTGCTCCTGCGTCACTACGAAGTCGAGTGTCTTTATCAATATGAGAATTTTCACAACGTTGCTTAAATGTCTCATACGGGTGTTTATATGGTGATATGACAGCGATT
>JAGQLH010000035.1 GCA_020429465.1 Candidatus Dojkabacteria bacterium
TTTATTTCTCATAGTGATACTACTAATAAATTAGATAGTTCCAACGTTTTGCGATGTAATAATAACAAATTCTGCCGTATTTAATCCAGATACTAAATTGACGTAGCAATTGCAATATCAGACAATGAGTATAGAATTAAACTATTCTCTTTATGAAATTATTATCTGGGATTAAAAAAATTGGTTACTTTGAGGAAAAATCGGTGTACTTCAACTGGGACGAAATAAATCATGTTTCTGAATCATACTTCAAAAAAGATGAATTTATCCATTCATTTCGAATTCTAGCAACCATACTGATTTTTATAGTGCTAGGTCTACTGCTAATTAATGAAATAGGTGCAGGTGAGTTACCGTTCTTCGACTTCTCCTCAATCCAAGGTACAAATCCTATGATTATACTGCTCCTCATAAGCATACTTCTCTTTAGCGCTGTTAATCTTCCACAAAAAAAACAATCCAATAAATTTACACCTGGACTTAATTCTATTTTTATTAATACAGTCCTTTCAAAAGGCGCTCGAAAAATTTTAGCGCATGTGTTTACTGCACCGAGTGGGTACATTGATGAGATCTTTACTCAATCAATCGAAGAATACTATCCAAAGTTTGCACATTCTGTAGCACATGTCCTAGGGGTCAGTTCATTATCTGAATGTATACACCTTATAGAATTTAAGGAAAAACGATATTGGATAGAAACTATACTTCTTGATTCATTACAGCTTGCTACCAATACCAATAGTCCCCAAATTACACCAGAATTATTATTTTTCGCTTTCCTCTACCAGCATATAGATCCTGCAAAAGTGCAAGAACTTTTCCCTCAATAGTTTTCATTGATAGTCCTATAGTGTATAATGAACTATGCTTCAAGATGTATATATGCCACAAGACATTACGGACGAAACTCCAATAGTGGAGGCTGACGGTTACGCCCTAACGAAACCTCATTTCAATTTTTGGATTACAGAGATTGACACACAAATTGAGGAGCAGGAGATACTCAGAGAGCACGATTACACATTCCGACACTCCCCTGCAGATATCTTGCCCATAGCCATCTCGCACTACAATCGTAATACGCCTGATCAAGGAAATAGAATCCTTGATACTGCTTACCTCTACTATCCTATCTTAAGTCCATACATCGTAAAAATTAAAGAACATGCACAGAGTGTAGACTATGATCCAGAAGTACTTTTAACTCTTTCGACTAGTGATCTTTTTGAGAAAGAAGAACTTACCCACTTACATATGGAATTGGAAGATTTGAAAGAAGCAGCAAATACACTATTAGATCATAAAAAGCCCTCATTTGAAGTGGAGAAACATGCTATGCATGAAGTTTATAAAATACATAGTGCAAGATGCATGAAAGATTTTAGGTATGTAGCGGTCAATACTATTCAATTATTAGAAAAAAACTCAACTACACATTTACCACTTTACTTTCTCAAACAAATTAAAGATTTACTTATAGAATCACATCATCATCTTTTTAACGAACCTTGGGATATGCTACTAGGCGCATTGAATCCTTCTTTAAATTTCCCTGGGAAACTTATACTACTCCCCCCAGTAGAAGCAGAATCACACCCCTAGAAAAACCTTTCCTTCCTGGTTCGAACTTACTAGCTCAGAAAAATTTCTCTGGATCAGAGCTATATCAACAGACAAAAATAGTCATAGGAGTTGCTCAAACTGCAAGAAGTATAGGAGAATTTGCAGAAGCTCTTGAGCTTTTAGAAAAAGCGTTGGATAAACTAACCCCAAACAACCAATTGCATGAGAGTCTGATAAATACAATACATACTGAAATAGCATACACAAAGACTTACAAAATAATAGTTAAGCCACTTATAGTTTTCCTGTAATAATACTCTCCAAGTCTCGTATTACAGTTAGGAAGGTGTGCTATGCTATTACGGTAAAAATTCTGCTCTTCTACGTTACCGAGATGGTATAACCAAACAACTAAAAAGTATCAATATTTTTAATAAAAACAGCTTCTAGAAACCCTTTACTGAAACACATACTATAAGATATAATATACTTTGTTTACTTAATAACACGCATACGTGATAAACCACTTTTACAAACAATACGGACGAATTACTTGGTTGATTATTGTTGCCTCTCTCATGGTTGCAGTACTTTACCTCAACTATGTCAGTGATATCGTAGGACCAATTGATGATTCAATTGTGGAGGAAACTCCCCTACTTGTTAGTGCATTAGAGATTGGAGAGAATGATGTATATACAAAAGTTATCGCAACCGTGGACAATAATAATAAAATCACTCTAACATCCCTAAGTTCTGGTATCGTCAATCGACTACGAGCAGATGCTGGTGACGACCTCAAGGAAGAAGACGAAATCCTAATACTTACTGATACTTACACAGGGGAAAATATGTATGAGCTACAAATAGAGCTTGCAGAAAAGCAACTGGAAACAGCTCAGGAACAACTTCAAGGACTTGATAAAACAGAAGATGAACAACAAGATCTTGCTGATGAGCAACTCGATGATTTCCTAGAGCGTCAGGAACTAATGAAAAAACAACTTACAGATATTAATAAACAAATTCTTGAAATGGAAGCGATGGTAGTTGATATCCAAGACTACTTAAATAATCTCATTGCATTTGAGCAAGAAATAAAAAATAACACAAACGACTTTACCGAAGACCAATTGGTCATTCAAAATCGTGGAGCAATCCTCCAACAACAATCAGTCCTTATGCAGCAACAATCTGCACTTGATTCTCTTATCCAACAACGTGATTTACTTGAATATCAGACTAACTCTAATACCCCTAGCGAAGAGATAGCAGAATTAACGAATGAGATCACAAAAGAACAAATTAAAAGCCAGATTGATCTTGCTAAATTGGGAGTAGAGAGCGCTGAACTCCAATTAGAATTAACAAAAGCTCAAGCTGATTTACACACGGTGAGAGCCCCAATTGATGGGACCTTAGAACAAATCATTCCGAAAGAAGGTGAGTATGTTTCTCCAGGTCAAGCAATTGCAATTATAAATGGTAAATTAGACTTAGTACTAAAAGCCAAAGTCTCAGCAGACATTGCGTTACAAGTCGATGAAGGTGGAAATGCTATTGTCACAATTGACGAGGTCAACTACAAAGCTAAAGTAGACCATGTGTCCAAAGTTCCTGTAGAAGGAAATTTCTACGAGATTCTGATCTCACCTGGGAATGCCCTTGAAGAGATCGTGCAAATTGGTTCTTCATTTGAGATTCAACTTCCAATTGCTACTGAGGGAGAAGATAATCAGGATGATGAAATCTACGTTCCGCTAGATAGTGTATTTAAAACAAATATTTCCGAATATGTATTTGTAGTTGAAGATGGAGTAGCTACTGAACGAGCAGTAACCACAGGAACGATCCTTGGGAACCAAATTCGCATAGAGACTGGATTGTCACAGGGTGACCTTGTCATTCTAGATAGGCGGGTAATTCCTGGTCAAAAAATCGAAATTATCCCTACCGAAGAATCAACTGAGTTAGTGGAAGAAACAGAGACTTCTGATTCAGAAGAAACTCCCGAATAATCATTAGGACAGATCTTACTATGGAATCATCTGATTCACAATATCTTGATAAAATAACATTCGACCCTGCTCTATTAAAATCATTAATGGCAGGTTTAATACGCAATACACGGCTTATTGTTCTCATCCTTATTACGTTGATTACTCTTGGTGTGTATTCATTTTCTACACTCCCTCGCGAAACAAATCCCGAGATCAATATTCCTATCGTACTAGCAAATGTTCCATTTCCGGGTGCGAACCCTACAGATATTGAAGAACTAATTATAAAACCTATTGAAAATGAGGTTGTTGATATTGAAGGAATTGATTCAATTAACTCAAATGCTACAACAGGCCTTGGTTCAGTGACAATCACATTCGTAGCTTCAAAAGATATTGATAAGGCAGTAGATGAAGTCCAAGACAGAATCGATATTCTTCAGTTTCCTGAAGATGCTCTCGATCCGATCATTCAAAAATTGGATTTCAATCAAATAGCGGTTCTTGACGTACTCCTCTATAGTGATATCGACAGGATAAGTCTTAGTAAAGTTGCAAAGGAAATAAAGGAAGATTTAGAAGCAACCACAGAAGTATCTTCTGTAACGACATTTGGTTACGCAGAAGAACAAATTTCCGTCGACCTAGACCTTGATCAATTACAAAATTTCGGAATTACACCTGCTGACATTATTCGTGTACTACAAAATAACGATATAACATTCCCTTCGGGTACAGTCTCAATAAATGATGTTCGCTATCAAGTCTCTATCGACAACTCTTTTAAAACTATTGAGGATGTTCGTAATCAAAGTTTACATGTAGACGGACAAACTATCCCACTTCAAGAAATAGCTGACATACGCTATGAACAAGCTGAGGGGACAAATGAAGTAGAATTCATTGCCTCGGATGGACTCAAAAGTAATGCTATTCAGCTCCAGATTCTAAAATCAGATACGGTTGATATTCAAGAAGCGGTAGAAGTAGCACAAGAAGAGATAAATCGAATTCAAAATGAGTATCCGAATATACATGTTAAAGAGCTCGAAAATTTTTCTGACGAAATTGATACACAGTTCGGTGATTTGTTTGATAATTTTGCAACTACAATACTATTAGTCTTTGCCATACTATTCATATTTTTGGGACTCAAACAAGCCTCAATAGCATCAATATCAATCCCGCTAACATTCCTTTCTGCGTTTACAATTATGCAGTTTACTGGGATTACACTTAACTTTTTGTCGTTATTCTCACTTCTACTTGCACTAGGACTGGTGGTAGATGATGCAATTGTTATTGTATCCGCATACACCATGTATAGAAGAAGTGAAAAATTTAAGTCTCCAATTGAAGTTGGACTTATGGTTTTCAAAGATTTTAAAGTACCCATTTATACAACCACACTAACAACTGTATGGGCGTTTGTTCCTCTACTCTTGTCGAGTGGGATAATCGGTGAATTTATCAAATCAATACCCATTGTAGTTACTGCAACATTACTTTCATCCACATCGATTGCCGTATTTATCAACATTCCGTTGGTCGTAATTCTTGATAAATTAAAACTCCCAGCTCGAGTTGTATTTTTCCTATTCTTTACCGCATTACTTCTAGGTTTATGCTTTTTAAGTAATCTCATTTTATTCTCTGCAATAGGTGTAGTATCACCAGGGCAAGTATTTTTACGACTATCATTACTAATAGCATTATTTATAAGCGGCATTTGGGTATTTATAAATAGGAAGACACTCTTTTCTCCTAAGCGTGAAGTGTTTGCAACTGTACGAACTGCGAAAAAGAAACATAGCTCTAGAATCCAAAATTACCTCGATAATGGAATCGTAGATTTTAGTAGAATTCGTGATAAATATGGGAAGCTACTTCACAAAGTACTTTTCACACCTCGTCTTCAAATAACTATCATCATAGCTACAGCAGTTTTCGTGGTCGGAAGTTTCATGCTAGTAATTCTTGGATTAACAAGTGTTGAACTATTTCCTTCTGAAGATACCGATAAGCTCTACGTAACCTTAGAAGGCCCGAGTGGCTGGAGCGAAGACAGAATTAGGAATGAACTCATAACAGCAAGCGAAATAGCCTTGGATAATGAAGATGTAATCGATATAACGAGTATAAATGGACTTACTATCAAATCGGATTTGAGCGTCCAACGAGGAGACAACCTTGGATACCTTATCCTACAACTAGACGAAAATTCACCCCGATCAAACTATGTAATCGCCAATGAATTAAAACCACAATTACGAAGTAGTATGTCAATAAAATCAAATGTTATAACTATCGGTAATGGAGGCCCACCTACCGGTGCGGATATCCAGGTAAATATAAGCGGGGATGAACTCGATGTACTTGAAAGTATAGCTAATGATTTTATTGAAGTTCTTGAAGATAATCAAAATGCCGATAATGTCGAAAGTTCACTTGTACAATCTCCAGGACAAATAGCAATCAAATTTAACCATGTTGAGATGGCACGAAGAAATATCTCTGCTATTGAAGTGGCGGGTTGGCTTCGAACTATTATTTCCGGTAGTGAGGTTGGAGAAATTGGGAGCGGAACTGAAGAAATTGATATTCTTGTATCCTCAACCAATGATATTAGTATCGATAGAATCGAAAACCTTAGACTTCCAAGCGTATTCGGAGAATATAGCTTGCGAGAAATTGCAGAGGTGAGACTAGAAACAAGTCCAGAACAAATAGAACGTTTAGACCGGGAACGAATCGTTCGTGTAACTGCAGCTTCTGGTGATATGAGCGCGAGTCAACTTTTTAGAGAGCTTCTTCCAGAATTTGAAGCAATAGAGATACCTGAGGGATACGAATGGTCAATTGGTGGAGAAAATGAACAATTTGCAGAATCAACAACAGATATCATTAGACAGATGAATATTGCCTTTCTACTCATATTAATTACTGTTATCCTTCAACTCAACTCATTTAGGAAAGCTGCATTAGTATTAAGTATTATTCCACTTGCTGTAGCAGGTGTATTCTTTGGATTCACACTATTTGGTATTCCCCTTTCGTTTCCAGCACTTATTGGGGTACTTTCCTTATTTGGAATTGTAGTAAATAATTCGATTATGCTTATGGAAAAAATAAATCGAAATCATGAGGTAGGCCTCAATTTCTATGAAGGGATTATTGATGCATGTACCTCTAGAATAGACACGATATTTTTCACAACAGCAACTACAGTAATTGGATAATTACCTATTAGTATTTCAGATCCCTTCTGGAGAGGACTTGGAGGAGCAATTATTGCTGGACTCTCAGTATCTGGTATCCTTATCTTAATAATACTTCCAATACTCTACGCATACATCTTTGACGAAAAAAGATGGAACAAGATTTCGAAGAAAGTTGCATAAAATTGTAATATAAAAAATTTTTCCTCGTTAGATATTTTGTAAGCTTACTTTGGGTACTCTAGAGTCGCACTTTGATTAATTTGTTACCCTCTTTCCTATGCACGTTCATGTACATTGGGGCAATGTTGTAGAGAATGCTCAAGTAAGTGATAAACACATACAGTCAGTAATTCAAAAGAATCTCACCAAAATTTCGAGATTTCTTAAGAAAATTGATTCTTCAACTGTTCATATCAATATTCACTTTGCCTACGATGCACGAAAGAAAAGGTACACGGTAGTACTTTATTTTGTTACACCGAAATCACAACTTCATATTACAGAAGAAGGGTTTTCTCTTGAGGAAACAATCAAGTCTTCTGTACATAGTCTGAGACGCAGATTTAGAAAAGCAAAAGAAAAGAAGATTACTCTAAATCGTAAGCGTAGTTAATCTTACATTTAACTCAATAATTTTAATGCCCTGTATACCCTAGTACAGGGCATTTTCTATTTGATCGTAGTTTATTTGTTAGTCAGACCACACTATTTTTGCTAATATGTACTGATATGAAAATTAACTTTTTATTCGATTTCCAATAATGTTTGCAAATGCCAGCCCTCTTCTTGTTGATGTTTTTGTTGCAGCATTAATCATAGCCATATTAATGATTACGTGGTACCTTACAAGGCTCATGAGTAAAATGACTGAGACAATGGATGAATTTAGAGTAACAAACAACAGAGTGAATACATTAGTTGATAAAGCTAATGATGACTACGAGTATGTAAGCAGAACGGTAAAGGGAATTGGAGTTACCCTTGATCGAATTAACAGAGATGTACTTGACCCCCTCAGAGGTGTAGGCGCAATTTTCGGGATGTTTGATTCACTTGTTGGGGGTATTCGCGGAAGATTCTCCGACGAAGAAGACGACCTTGATTACCTTCCTGAAGAAGATTATAGCTAACGCTATATTATCTGCATTTTACTTTTTAATTCTACTAGTATGTGTTCAAGAAATTCATATTCAGACACAGCAACTTTTGTTGCAGGAACTATTTTAGGTGCTGCTGTTGGTGCCGCTGTCGGTATTTTATTTGCTCCTCGATCCGGTGAGGAAACCCGTACTCGACTTAAACTCGAGGGGGAAAAAGCATACCGAGACGTTGAAAGATCAGTTCGAACATTCGACAAGAAGACACTACAGCCTGCTATTAAAAACGCAAAAAAAGAAATTGATGACCACGTTAAAACCGTAAAAAAAGAAGTAGATAAAACTGTGAATTCTGTTAAAAAAGAAGTTACTTCTCGTGTTAAAAAAGCAACACCAAAGAAGAAATCTACAACTAAAAGATCGACAAAATAATTTCTTTTCTTAATTAATTATGATCAAGCTTCTTCTTGAACGTCGAAGGGCTCTTTTTGGTTTTATTATTGCTAGTGCCTTACTCATTATAGGTGTCCCATTGTTTATAACTATTGTAGATGCTGGAGAGGTTGGCGTTCTTTCCACATTTGGAAATGTATCAGAAACTGTTTTTCGACCGGGCATCCATCTGAAAAACCCTTTTACAAATGTTATAGAAATGAATACGAGGACCCAGGAATATACCATGAGCCAAACTTCAGGAGAAGGTGCACTCTATGGGGATGATTCAATACAAGCACTTGCATCTGATGGCGCATCGATTTGGTTAGATGTCACGGTATTTTATAGGCTCGAACCTACAACCGCCCCAGACGTATACTCACAACTTGGGCTTGATTATGATCAAAAAATTATCCGTCCAGAAATTAGAAGTGCAATCCGAAAAGTAGTTTCACAATTTGCAGTAAACGAAATTTACTCTACAAAACGTGAGGAAATTCAAAATAAAATTCTAGAAGATCTTACCAACTCTTTACAGGAACGAGGAATCATCACCGAGGATGTGCTGTTGAGAAGAGTAAATTTATCAGAACAACTGTTTCAAAGCATTGAACTAAAACTAACTGCTCAGCAAAAAGCCCAACAAAAAGAATTTGAAATTGAAGAAGCTAAGAAAGAAGCAGAACGAAAACGAATTGAAGCTGAAGGTGAACGAGAAGCACAAAGAATTATTAATGAAACACTTAGTGATAAGTACTTATATTATCTGTATGTTCAGAATCTCGAGAATAATCCAAATGTGATTTATGTACCAACTGAAGGTGGGTTGCCTCTATTCCGAAATATTAACTAATACGAGTAGAATGAAAATTTTAGTTCGTTACATCGTAATTATTTTTTTACTAATTCTACCGTATACACCACTCACGTTCGCACAAGAAGGATCTCAAACATTATTTACCACACAACTCTATAGAGGACTGCAAGATCCAAGAACAAAAACATTTACACTTACTGCTGAAATTGAATCATCCATAGATAGTGACAGAGTATCTGTAATATGGCAACTCCCCGAAGGTTTACGCGCAGAGAGTGTTCGAGAAGATAACGATTTTATCCTTAGACCAGGGACAAATACTGCCACGCTTGATGTTACCCCTAGAGGACAGTTAAATGGAAATGTTCAAGTATCTGTTCAATCATTTGAAAGTACAAAGCGATATACTTCTACGCAATTTGGGAATATTAGAACGGATTCCGATGGTACAATTTTGCCCCAAACTGATGAATATAAGGCATTGAGTACATTGAATTCTTTACAGACTATTAGTAGTATATGTTTTATTATTTCAATAATACCTCTCGTACTTATAAGTTTACTACGTCGATTTATTGCTTCTCGTCAAAAGACACAAGTTATATCTTCTTCACAAACTGACAGTAAAATACTTGAGGAACTTTCAAAGATACGCAAATCATAATGAAGAAATACATATGGGAAATCACACCACCTTCAGAAGAAGAAATACCTGGTTATAGTGATCATCACGCAATTATACAAACTCTTTTCAAACTTCGAGAAATTGCTACACCCAATGAAGCCGAGAAGTTTCTCTATCCAACTTCAGATCTTCTGCATGACTCAAGCTTACTCACAGGAATATCTGAAACAGTAACATGCTTACTTAGTGCTATAGATGCTAAGAAAAAGATATGTATTCATGGAGATTTTGATGTTGACGGTATAGTTTCAACTTCAATCCTTTGGGATTATTTATATAGGAAACTTGGTGCAAATGTCTCCCCTATTATCCCTAGTCGCTTTACAGAGGGATATGGCCTAAGTGAAGGCTCAATCCAGCGAATGATAGATGAAGGAGTTGATATTGTTATTACCGTTGACTGTAAAAAAAAAAACATCGATCTTATTAGCGCTCATCCTGAAATTGATTTCATCATCACCGATCACCATAGTTACCCTATTGATGATGAAGGATCTTTACTCACCTTAGAGGAACCAAATATTAAAGGAATTATTCATCCACAGCATCCTGATTCTACATATCCTTTTGATGACATTGCTGGTGCTACCGTTACTTGGAAATTTATTGATGCTCTACAAAATGTTACATCTGTAGAAAACTTTTCGATTGATGAATATCTACCCTATGTTGCTATGGCAACAATTACAGATATTATGCCTCTTAAAGACGAGAATCGATATATTGTGAAGACTGGGTTAGAATTAGCTAATGAATCAATGCCAAGAGGATTTAAACATTTACTAGCTTCAGCCCAGAAAGAAGATGACCAACTCCAAACGTATCACTTCGGTTATGTACTGGGGCCACGGCTCAATGCGGCAGGAAGACTTGATGACGCAATAGAAGGTGTACGACTACTAACAACAACAAGTGATTCACATGCTGCTTCATATGCACAAAGACTTCATGACCTGAATTTAGAACGTCAAAAGATGACAATATCCCTAATGAATGAAGCTGAAGATCAACTTGAAAATCAATTAACGAATAAACTATTTATTGTCAAAGGAACTGATTGGCCAGAAGGAATCATAGGTCTTGTAGCGGGAAAAATTCAAGAGAAGTATAATCGCCCAATACTTGTAACAACACTTACCCATGATGGTAATACAATAAAGGGTTCTGCTCGTAGTCCAAAAGTATTTCATGTAACAGATGCACTAAGAAAACATGATAAGCTTTTATTAAAGTACGGAGGACATGCCCAAGCCGCTGGTTTTAGTCTTTCATCTAAAGATTTTGAAGAATTCTCAAAGCGTATGGTTTCTTATGCAAATACACAGTTAAAAGATGAAGACTTATTACATATATTGAAAATATCCGGAGAGCTTGAGCTCAAAGATCTTTCATTTGAATTGCTTGATACATTAGAACTGTTCTCGCCGTTCGGAAATGGAAATCCTCGACCACTCTTTCTTTTTAAAAATCTTTATGTCTTTGATTCAAAGCCTATTGGGCAACAAAAAAATCATCAAAAGCTACTCGTTGGTGATGAGCAAAATCGATTTACCGTATTGGGATTTGGTATGGCTGAAAAATGTACAGACATTACCCCTGGCGATACGATTGATATTGCTGGAATCCCAAAACGAAACGAGTGGAATGGCAAGGTTTCAATTCAACTTGAGATGAAAGATTTTCGCATGTCCACAAATCTCAGGTGATATAATTTGTAATATTTAGTCCAAAGATTTCAATGTGTGTAGTATGTTCAGTTCAAAGTTATGGTGTTCTAGGAATAACCCCTTATACTATTGGATTTTTTCCCTATGTAACAAAAAAAATCTCTCTCCTCTTTTCTAGGATCTCCCACTCTAAAAGTGCTGAGGAAGCAATCCACCCCTCTAAGGTTTTTACATCTGGATCAAGCTACAACCTATTTACCATATTTGTATGGTTCCTTATCATTCTAAATGTACTGCCATTTATCGCTCCTATGGCAGCGAGTTTTGGTTGGTACTGGATTTCCGAACCAATCTATTTCGTGTACTCATTTATGTGTCACCAATTCCACTGGAGAAGCCTACATATCAATAATCATCAAGTTGCATGGTGTACACGAGATACTTTTATTTGGGGATCATTTCTAGCTGTCACTCTTGCAGTAAAGCATGGTTTTATTACTAAAGGGCTTAAATGGTATTGGCTTATACCTTTTACCATTCCAATTGCTTTAGATGGAGGAATACAGACTATAGCTACTATGGTTGGTTTCAATTTTAATGAACAATTTTATCTCTCTACAAATCTCATGAGGATGATTACTGGCTCAATTTTTGGTATCGGATTAGGAGTAGTTATATCGACATTTTTAAAAGAAGAACAAGATAGAATCGATTTATGAAGAATTTACCCACCCCATTAAAATTGCTTTTTATTTTCATAGGTCTTTTCGTACTTTACTTTGGACTAGTTCAAATTTGGAGCTTAACAAGTCCTGAATACCCTCCTAACAGTCTCCTCGATCATTACGTAAGAAATGCACCTGATGTTGATGAATGGGTTGATAGCCGAAGACAGCACAGTAGATAGAAACATCATGAAAAATCAATTTACATTTGGAAAATATGTCGAGTATATGAAATCAGATATACCTGAGATTTCCCTCGAAGATCTTTCTGACTTGATTGAATTTCGCGATAAGAAAAGTAAAAAAAATACCCTCCTGTTATTAAAACATCTTTTTGACCAAGAGAAATATATAGTTAAACATAGTGATGAAGACCTAAAGACAGTAGGTATATTGCATTTGTTTGTAACATTGAGATGTATTACCGAATATATAGAAAAGGATTTATCTGAATATGACAGACTTTTTAAAACCCTATGGGGAATTGACGAATTTCAAAAGAGGCAGATACCTCACTTAAGCAAATTGAAAGTTCTGCAACTACCAGAATATGGGCAGACCTTATTAGAACTACATGACCATCGTAATCGTATTCATCCTAAAGGTAAAAAAATAGATGACAATAAAATATATAACGAAATTAATCTTCAGAAGTACAAGAGCCTAATTATCAAACTTCTTATTGCTCAAAGTTTGGTTTCGGTTGATATGTTCGAGAATCAGAAATTTTTAGATTCATTAAAGAACGCTAACATATCAATGGGAATCTTTGCAAATGTCAATTCTGCTAGTGAAGCACTTAGAGGTATATCCGCTAACTTCCCCCCCCCTCTTTCTC
>JAGQLH010000036.1 GCA_020429465.1 Candidatus Dojkabacteria bacterium
ATATGAAACCATTATTTGATAAAATAACCAGCTTAATTGCTGGGTTCGATTCTGTAACGTTTACACATGTTCCAAGAGCAGAAAATTCTTTTGCGGATAAACTTGTGAATATTGCATTAGACGCAAAGTTATCGTAATATAAATTTGTGACAAAGTTCCATCGTCACGTTTTCCCAGTAGATACTTTTATTTATACACATAGGATGTACTTGCATGCCACGTACCAAAACCATTACACTAAAAAACAAAAAACCAAAGAGAAGAATAACCTCCAAGGACAGGTCTATATCCCGAGCATCACGACGTGGTAAAAGCGACTCTCACTCTACTAAATCATCAAAAAAGCCATTCTTTGTCCGTATTAACAGTTGGCTTAATCATCTTTCTACAGCACAATTTATTACTGTCCTATTATCGATTGTAATTGTTTCACTTGTTCTCTATAAACCCGTAACTGCATTTGTGGGATCGAATGACATATTGGGAACTGTAATAACTGAAATAGGAGATACTGGGCCAGATTGTGATGCCCTTATTAATAAATTAAATACTGAGTGTTGGGACGTAATTCCAGAGTTAAAACAAACTGGGAATTACACAAATGCCTTACTATTAGGTATTGACACACGTGAAGGTGACTCAGGACTCATGAACACAGATACCATAATAGTTGCAAGTTTTGACCACACCACTGGTGATACGCTTCTTATTTCATTCCCTCGTGATTTGTATGTACCAACCGTTGTAAATGGGAAATCTGGAGGAAATGTAAAAATTAATTCCCTTTATGCAATTGGTGAGCAACGATCAGATACAGATGGATTATCTCTTATCTCTGAAAACATTGAGCATTGGCTGAATTTAGATATTCACTACACTGCCATGGTAAATTTCAGAGCGGTTACTACTATTGTAGATGAGCTTGGAGGCGTTGATATTACACTTGACGATACATATGTAGATATTTACCCTTACAAAGAACTTTCTACGGAGCGGCAACAAGAATGTATTCGAGCCAAAGATTATGGATTGTATTGTGTGTTCACATTCCAGGAAGGTACCCATACATTAGATGGAGAGGAAGCTTTAATTTATGCACGTATGAGACAATATACTTCTGACTTTGATAGAGCTCGAAGGCAACAGGAGATTATTGATTCTATTAAAGAAAAACTTTTGGGTGATGAACAGAATTTGTTTGAAAAAGCTACCGATGGGTGGAATATTTATCAATCTATGGTTGAAGACGGTTATTTAAAAGCGGATCTTGAATATTCAGACATGATTGCAGGGTTATTTTTGGTTGCAGGAGGTGATATAAATCTTGATCCAGTCAGTATTGTACTTGATCCATCATTTGGAAATGGTAAATATATGTTCCCTGGAATGGTTGGAGTAGATGAAGAAACAGGAGAAGGAGGAATTTATGTTTTGAATATTAGGGGTAATTCGTTTACACAAGTTGCAGAAGAAATAGATCGAATTCGAGACTATGCACCACTCTATCAGGACAAAGCATCCGTTGTTCTTTCGAATAGAACAGGAGAAAAATTCCCTATGGATTCTTTGGCTCGGCAGATGTATGACGAAAAACCATACTTTGAATCATTTTTCTCTATCACAGGAACTACTGAACCGGAATCCACTGGAATAAATATACTTGTATTCAACCATGATAAAACAATAACTGCAGAGTACATCAAGGATTATTTTTCAGAACTGGATCCACAAGTATTATATGTTGTAGAATCAGATGGATTCGAGCAGTCATCAAGTTACCTGGAAGATATACGAATTGAAATACATGATCAAATAAATCCAGGCACTACGCCTGAACCTACAGAATCCGCATCTGAATTAGACACGTAAGTCCATATGCTGAAAAAACTGCATGGATATAAAGATCATTTAATTATCCTCATCGGATCTAACTTGGTTGCTGCTCTTAACTTTGTTTTGAGCATCGTAATCCTAAAGATAGCGGATGAACAGAGCTTCAATATTTATAGTGCATATGCTTCGTTTTATCTTATCCTGACTACTCCAAGTAAATTAGGCAAGAGCCTTGCAACTGTTTATGGATTTTCAATCATTGCATGGGCAGAGAAAATATTCAGTAAATTTAAATTGGGCATTACTCTCTCTAGTGTAATAATAAGTCTTTTGACTATAGTAGGTGTTTACCTTTATGGTGGAGATTCTTTAATTAGTGCATCAGTTTTGGTGTTAGCAACACTTTCACAGATTTTATTACTAGTACTAATTGGTGCATTGCAACATAATAAACAATTCGTTTCAACTTCAAGCTTTCTATTCTCACAAAATTCCATCCGTTTAATTGCCGGTATTGGTCTATTTCTTATATTTCAAAACTTAGGAATCTGGCTTGCAACACTAGGAGGATCATTACTCTTATTTTTCGTTGTTCGCAGATTTGTAAAACAAAATAACGACAACTATTCAAAAATTTCTATTGATTTATCCGACATACTACTTAATCTCTTCGTATTATTAAGTGTCGAACTGCTATTCAATATTGATTCCATCTTAGTTCTAAATTCGTTTCCTACTGACGATGCATATATTTACAATTCACTTGTGCTCGTGAAGAAAATCATGTTTTTTGCTACCTATGGATTTGCAACAATATTACTCTCAGATAGTCGGAGAGAAGGAGTCAACCAGAGACAATCACTCATTAAAAACATTGGTATTACTGCCCTTGTAGGTGGGGTACTAACCCTGTTTCTTTACGAGTTGCGAGGTATCATTCTGCCATTTTTAGGATTAGGAATGGAGCAAAGTTCACTCTATCTACTTTTTACCATCGGAACACTACTGTTTACAATGCTTATGCTCTCGACACTATCATTTACTAGTACCAAAAGTATGTCACAACGTATATTAGCAGTTGGTGGGATTGGGGTATTTATATCTTTTTATGTTTTTCAAACAAATTCAATTGAATCTTTACTCAATACGTTTGTATTTGGTACTATTGGCCTACTCATATACCAGGGTACTATCCGGATACTTTTTAGACAGCCAAAAACTAACTAAGTACAGTTGAATTTATCTTCTTTACTAAATTAATATACAATAATAAACTAATGGAGTAATTACATTTTTTGTACTAACCCAATGAAAAAATCCATAGTAGTTCTACTAAATATTCTAGGATCATTATCACTAGTCCTCGGTGCTCATGCATCGCTATGGACTCTACTACAACTTTCTGTACGCAAGGATGCACCTGAGTATTTTCAGGCAGCTAGTTTTGAATACATTGCTCTTGCCGCACTATGTTTCTGTAGCTTTGGGATAATTTCTCTCTTATCTGGAATTTATGGATTATTTAAGCTTGAGTTCAAATCAAAAATTACATTTTTGATCATTGAACTATTTGCTATATCGTTATTATCTTCGTGTGCTGGTATACAGTTTATTCTCTACGTTTAGCGAATAGTTCTATATACATTTTTCCCAGTGAATCATCCCCAGAATCTATACCGAAATGACTCCCTAATACATCTAACTGTTGTTCTATAGAACTTGGCTCTCCAAGTTTATCAGTAAGAACAGCATCTATTTTTCCACTTTTTCTTATAGCTTGAATCATTACCCGGACTAGTATATCGAGCCCTATCATAGTACTATCAAAATCTACATTCTCGATATTTTCTATAGGTCCTCCATCTTGTCCTCTATAAAATAATTCTTCGGTGCTAGTATTCCTACCTTCTTTGCAAAGATGTGTATTTTCAGCAGTTTGAGATAGCCTCTGTTCTATTACTAATTCACTTTTAGGTAAAGCACCATCGTATCCAGGTGAATATTTATGTCCTATTGAAAACCCTGTTAAGATAGCATTTTGCACATGTAAACCTTCAGGGTGCCTTCCATTACTTCCTACATCCCATCTAATACTCACATTGTCTGTATTCAGACTATTTTGATCATTACCAGGTTGATGGAGTAATTCAACTGTTAATGATTGAACTTTACCGTTATCAAGCCCATCTATTTGGGGAATACTCAATCCTGTAAATTTAAGCCCTAGCATTGTTTCATCAGATGGGAACTTAGAACAAAGCATAAGTAATGCTTGAGCGAAATCTAACCTTTTATGTGATTCTGGATTTTCTTGAAGACTCATACACTAGAATGAAAAATATAACCATATTATACTATGGGTTTTAGTATTCACAAAATAAACAAGAAGATCCCCCACGTAATAAATCTTCGATTTAAACGTGGGGGATGAGGCAAAACGTTGGAGGTAGAAAATAATTAGTTTAAAATGTTATTGAAAGTTTGGTCCTGTACCTCGTTCCCCTGGACCTCCAAATCCAGATCGAGGTGTCATTATTTCACCTTGTGGGGGACCAGCGTGATTTAACAATTCATCCACTTTTTCATCTAGTGATGCTAGTTTTTCATCACGGGTCGCTTCATCAATTCTTCCCTCCTCATAAAAAGTCTGAATATGTTCTGTCATTTCAGAAATGAGTGTAGCTTTAAATTCTTCTATATCGATTCCTTGAGCTTCAAGTACATCGAGAAGTGTCTGATCATTCTGATGAGCTTCCATCATCATGTCTCTTGTAATACCATAATCACTTAGTATTGTATGTAGTTCTCCATGCCATCCTTGTGGTCTTCCTTCCCCCTTATATCCAAAATTAAATCCATCCTCATCTAAATGCTCCAGCATCATGTCAGCTCGTTCTTTATCTAACTCACCACTCTCAACTTTTTCTTCGATGATGTTCTTGTGAGCTGATGTAAATGCGTCATTTAAAACACTTTCCTCGATCCCTAATATACTCGATACTCTTTGAAATAAATTAGAACTCTGGTTTTCTGCTGCTGAAACTGTTCCAAATGATGAAGCAAACACCCCTGCTCCAGCAACTACTCCTACTACTGCAAGTGAAAGAATTGTCTTTTTCGCGTCCATTTCTCAGTAAAAATAAGTAAACTATTCTGTAACAATGTATGCACATGATATTTATTATTCCGATTACTTCGGTAGAGTTATGTGACTTGTTACTAGTTATATACTAACGAACAAGTATGAATCTCGAGTGAACCCAAAAAGAATCTAAGAAGAAAATGAGAAGAAGAACCTTAATCCCTTACCATTTGTACCTGAAGTTGCTTTAACTGTCCAACCATGTGCACTAGCAATTTCTTTAACAATGGCGAGACCCAGTCCCAAACCACCAGTATTCCTATTGCGTGATTTGTCAATTCTATAAAACCGTTCGAAGAGTTTCTTTTCTTGATTTCTGTCTACCCCCACACCGTTATCCTCAATATAAAAACCATTCCTGTGAGAACCAATCGTTATCTTAGTACCCTGAGAATACGAAATAGCATTTTCTACAATATTTGTAATTAAACGCTCAACCATGTGCTTATCTGCATTGATTAACTCTCTACCCCTTTTAAATTTCATATCAAATCCTATCCCTGCATCTTTAGCTTCTTTCTCAAACAAATCAACTACTTTTTTCCAACGTTCTTTTAGATCAACAGTAGATTTTTCAACATTCGAATGTAACGAACGAATTCTAGTGTAATCATTCATATGATCAACCATTTCACTGAGACGTTGCGCCTGATCTTGGATAACTTCAAAACGTTCTGGTGTTGGCTCTAAAACTCCGTCCATTATTCCTTGTAGCTGTCCAACTATTGATGTAACCGGGGTTTTCATCTCATGCGAGATATCAGATATCAGTTCTTGTCTTAATTGTTCAGCTTTATCCAGTTGTTCCGCCAGATAATTTAACTCTTCAATAGTCTCTTGAAATTCTTCTGTGTCAGTTACTGGAATAGTGATTTTATACTTGTTTTGCTGAAGCATCTTTATCCCTTGTGTAAGCTGATTCAAAGGTTTTGTTATATGCTTCGCGACAAATAACCCCACAAAGAGTGCAAAACCAATACTTAGGAAAGAAGTTGTAATTGTAGTTGTATAAAGATTGCGAGTAAATTGTTCAAGAAATTCTATCCTTGCCGGTGCTGGTCTAAGATTCGCTGGTAAAGCCATCATGATTTCTTCCCTACGCTGTAAATATTCTGCCACATCTGTATGAGTTTTACTTACTGTAATTGCACTCGTAAACACAAGTGCCAACATGGAAACAATTACTATTGCAAGGGTAATTTTTGAAGCTGTAGTTTTTGGTAGCATAATATCTAGTATCCCTACCATAGCAGGGATTTCTCTTATACAAGAATTATTTAGTACTTAATTGGGAAGGTCCCTGCTTTCGCAGGGATTACACAGTAATTCAATTTACCTTCTACTCCCCAAACTTATATCCCTTTCCAATAACTGTATGAATATACTTTTGTTTATCATCCAATTTCTTTCTAATTGATTTAATGTGCGCATCAACTGTTCTATCTAATACATCAGGAGGAAGTGAATCATCATATGCTCTATCTAAAATTTCTTCCCTCGTAAATACTTTCCCAGGATTCTTCACAAGAGTGTAGAGAATATTGAATTGGGTAGTAGTAAAACTTATTTTCTTACCCTCTTTCTCTACGAGCATTTTTTCTGGATCAATGTGTAAATCCATTTCTTCAACAATCCCTTCATCTACCCTTCGTAATGCACTTTTCACCCTCGCAATCAGAATAGCTGGACTGAATGGCTTTTTAATATAGTCATCTGCTCCTGTTTCCAGTCCGACTAATTCATCAATCTCTTCAATACGAGCTGTCACCATAATAATAGGAACAAGTGACTTATTTCTAATTTTTCGACAGACTTCTATCCCATCAATGCTGGGCAGATTCAAATCTAGTATAATCAAGTCAATAGATTTGTCTGCAAATACCTCAAGAGCTTCTTCTCCATCCTGCGCTTCGAAAACAGTATACCCCTGCTGCTTCAAATACGCAGCTTCAACCTCTCTAATTGATTTTTCGTCTTCTACAACTAGTATGTTCATAATAAAAGATTATAGCAATAGGATATGAAATTAATGTGAATCAAATATACCGTTGTAATTCTTCAACAACCCTCAGATAATAACTCTTTGCGTGAGGCAGCATCTGTTTATAGAGTGTTTCATTCTCGATACCTTCTGCAAAGTCTTTGAGTGTTACCCACTCTAGTCCTTGTACTTCTGATTCTTGCAGCTCTAGACTACCCAATTGGTCTTTTGAATCAACAATATATACATAAATATCTCTATACTCATTATCTGTTTCCCCTGTTTCCGGAACTACCAAAGCCTCATGAAAAGAAAATAGATGAATGAGTTTTGACGTATCAATTTCAAGACCTAACTCTTCCATTGATTCTTTCTTTACTGTCTCCACTGAAGTATCTGGATAGCTCACATGACCTGCAATTGCCATATGATAACAGTCAGCAAACTGCTTTTTTTGTTTAGCCCTTTTTTGAAGAAGAATATCTCCTTGTGCAGTGATAACCCAAATATGTACTGTTGAATGACATATTCCCTTTTGATGAGCATCTTTACGTAGTATTTTGCCACGTTTCTCACCTACCTCTGTCATTTTATGAAGATATTCATCTGTCATGATTTCTCATACTTTTTAACTCCCGAAACAAATTCAAGATGACGTCGTAAATTTAAATTAGGGACTATAGATGCTGCTAAAATTAAAATACCTCCAAAAATCGTAAATAATGTAAGTGTCTCCCCATACCAAAGATACCCAACAAGTAACCCAAATGGTATTTCTGATAGTAAAATAATCCCCCCGACTTGTGCTTCTATATATTTAAATCCATGAATGAGTGTTACTAATGCTCCAATAGTTGTGGCTGCATAGAGTATAAAATTCAGATACGCACTGAATGAAAGATCGAGCCTGATTGTCTCCTGTGATAAAAGAATTAAAGGTATTGTTGCCACAAAAGCTATGGCGTACTCTATCAAATTGATTTGTAGTGTAGGATACTTAGTATTCACCAACTTACTTGTAGTTGCTGAAATTCCATAGAATCCCCCAGATACGAATGCAAAAAGCATTGGCGTCAATTCATATAATTTCACGTTGTCTCCATACACCATCACCATCCCGATAAACGCCATTCCAATTGCGAGAACTTTTTTAGCAGTAATTTTTTCATTAAAAAAGAAATAGCCCACTAGGTAACTTGTAATAAGCGAACTGCAAAAAAATATAAATAAAGTAACACCCACAGGTAATACAACTACTGCCTTAATGAAAAATATAAGATTACAAACTATTATCGATCCTCGAAAAAGAAAGATTTTTATATCCGATTTCTCTACCTTTTCTAAACGTTTTCTAAAAAACACAACAAAACCGAGTATAATTACCATGAAAAACGCTCGAATTAATGAAAGTAAGATTGGTCCTACTTCGGTAGATAGGTTTCGTGTAAAAATTGGGAATAGTGCAAATAAAAACGAAGCTACAAGAAGTTCTAAATACCCCTGTGTTTTTGAAGAATTCATATAATTTCGATAATGATCATAAGTAGTGCCATAGTACTCATCGCGAGGTCTTCAACGAGGGTAATTTTTGTAACTGGAAGTTTAATAAACGTTCCCAAACACGCACACATTATTGTATGGTCAGGTTCTTTCATAGCTTTGAATATCCCGATTGAAGAAATCACCATTAGAATTGCTGTTGTAAGGTGAAGACCGATGCCAAACCCAATCATTAAATAACCAAAGGCTAACAGTAGCTCGATAAATGGGTAAACATATGCGTAAATGATACTACGCTTTGCCAAAATATCGTACTGCTGATAGGCAGGTACAAAATTTTTTAGATTGAATATTTTGAAAAGTGAGAAAACCAAGAAAAATACCCCAATAGTCATTCTCATGAAGTAGGTGATTCCACCATCATGAAGTATTGTCATTAACCCTGATGTTAGAACTATTGCAATGATAATACTATAAAACTTTTTATACTCACCTTTTTTATCTGAGTAATTATGGTCCATGATTATTTTTTAGTATATAGATTTGTCATCTCAACAAGCTCTTGCTTCACAGCTTCCCATATCTTTCCAAATTGTTCGTTATTCAACTTATTTATTATAGTATCAGGGTACGTAAGCATATGTTCTCCAACTTCTTCATCTTCCCAATACTCAATACCTGAATTTACATGTTGCATTTGTGATTCTATTCTATCAACTGCTTTTGCTACAAGTGCTTCTCTCGTTTCGGCTGTTTCAAATTCCATATAAAGCTCATGATACTCTTTGTTTAGAGGAGACGGGAGAAGATTGAAGACTTCCTTTGAATTTAAAGCTTCTTGTTTTTCAAATTCTTCTTGATCACCTTCTTTAATAAATGCAGGAATATCTCCTGCTATAAGTTCTGGAATATCATGAACTAAGATCATCTTGAATACTTTTACAACATCAACCTTCAAATCATAGAGATCATTCATGATCATGAAAAATACCGAAGCTCTCCACGTATGCTCTGCCACACTCTCATGTCGGCCATTTTTAGACCAATTATGCCGTAACGTATCTTTTAATCCTTCTATAGTATAAAGAAATTTTAGAATATCTTTTTCCATTTTTAAGATCTTTTACGCTTCACCATGAAATAGTACAATGCCGCCCCAAAGAAGTTGAGGAAAATTAAGGCAAGTAGCCACATAACTTTATCCTTGTTATCATGCTTTAAAAGATCTACAAGCATCATAATCCAAAAAACACTAAAACCTATTGCAAGTATTCCTGAGCAACAAATCAAAAGCCAAAACCAAGCAGGCATCTGATCACAGGGGACGACTTGACCATTCAACGTACACGTAGCCGCAAACGCTGGTTGTACTGATGCAGCTAATACAAACCCAGTAGCTAAAAAATTCCTATACGCTTGTTTCATAATTGATTTAACATAAATTATATACGCCATTATATGCTTTTATGTCGAATAGTTATATAGTGGTCAAATTTACTACACGAGTGAATCTATTTTTTCAGCTAAATCGTAATCCTTTTGGGTAACTTTCCCCTCTGAATGCGTAGTCAAAGAGATTTTCACTTTTTTATATGAGTGGATAAGAACGTCCGGGTGATGATCAGAATCATTTGCAAGGGGAACTATACTATCTACAAATTTTACAGCTTCAGTGAAATTTGAGAATTCAAATTCCTTTATGAGTACTTCTCCCTCTTTTTGCCATTTCATACAGAATACTCTAAAAACTTATGTTTTATTGTACCAAATGGATTATGTCGCATTTCAAATCTTATAGTATAATTTCTATATATTTAGCAATCATATATGATAGAAGGACTCACCCAAATTACCCCACCTACATCTCCACGTGGTAGAGATAGTTGGAACAGAACTCACAGAAGATTTTTAGGACAAATGATTGAGATTTATGAAAATGGGGGCACTTTACTAGCTGGAACTATTCTCGTCCAAGGAAATGAAATCTTCCGTATAGAATCTGCAGTTGCCTATACCGCGGCCAAACCATTATCAACTGATATATCTCCCAAACTACAGATCAACGATCCGTTAACAATTACCTTCCACCCTGATGGTTTCATTTATTCCTCCAAATTTCCTTATGAGAAGAGAGATGAATTCGAATTTAGAATATATGGGCCGAATCGAGATAAGTACCCTGACTGGTTTTTAGAGGGGCAGACGAGAGAACCCTAACCAGAAGATTAAAGAATATCTCTTGAGAGTACGTGGAAATTTTTTAGTGTGATTCCGATAGTATAAAATTAATCAGATACCGAGAACTGCCAAGAAAACACTTCCCCCTTATCTGTACACGATGTCACTGTAATTGACTACTTTTCTTCGTCTAGAACATATTCTCCTGGTGCTGTGAATAATAACTCAATTCCATTTCAAAATCTGCAAATTTGGGCTTATTCAATCCAGACCTAACAAGAACCATAGTAATTACTGATATAAGGATAATACAAACTATTGCTACTAGTTTTTTCATTATTCTAATTAATTACTATAAAACTTTAGATATAATTATATAGTAATCTTCTTGAATTCTTTCTTTGTAATTTTACAATTCTCTTTATGCCAATTGGCTGATTTTATTTGTTCCCGGTAGTGCTCGATTCCCAGTATTTTAGAATTATCGGTAACTTTCTGAATAAATTCAATACCCTGAAGATGGTCGTACTCATGCTGAATTACACGACCAAGAATTCCATCAGTAGTAAATTCAAATATCTCTCCTCTTTCATTCAAGGCTTTTACAGTCACCCATTTAGGACGAGATACAGGGCCAAAAATAGATTGATTAGGAATACAACCACAGCCTTCATAAATAATAATTTGCTCTTCAGACTTAGCAATTATCTCAGGATTAATATAAATCCGAAGTTCATCTGATTGATCAGCTGGGCGCGTCTCAGTTTCTCGAGGCTCGGTAATAAATAATTGATAATTTTCACCTATTTGAGGGGCTGCAATCCCGATTAAATCGTAGTGATACATTGTGTCAACAAGATCTGAAATCAATTGACTAACACTACCACTCTCGATATTCGCTATCTTTTCATTCTCTGCTTTTAAACGTTTATCTCCAATTTGAATTGTAGCTCTGACTGACATTGTTTTCTATCCTTAATTCAATATTATTTTAAGCTCAGTTTAAATTTTACACCTTGATACTCACAGAGTTTATTGGGTTTTACCTCTTTTTGTCATTTTGTGACGATTTTTAACGGTTCTATTTTTTATGAAATATCTATATATTCTATATGCTCCAATTATTATTACCGATCCGACTATGCTTATCAATTTTATATATTGAGATACAGCTTCTTTCTCACTGTATTGATTATTATCTAACTCAAAATTAGTTTGATTTACTTCATCAGTAGCAAATGTTCTTAATTCTGAGATTGTGAACTCTCTTGAGCTTAGTGATGTTATCTTTGCAATTGCTCCACGTGTCGTGGCACCAAATGGATCAAATTTGCCATCTCCATACCCTTGAATGATAGCTTCATCTCCAACAGTATAATTAGAAAGAAAAGCAATATAGCTTATAAATACATTTGAGGTATTAACATCAATAAATGACTCTGTCCTCGTAAGGTCAATTTCTATACCCTTTTCTTTCATCGCAAGCGTAATAAACTTGGTAACTTGTCCTCTATCGACAAATTCGTCAGATCGGTAAAGTCCATCTGAATACCCATTGACTACACCTTTTGCATGTAATGTTTGTATATATTTGTAAAAAGTATGACCATCCCCAACATCAGGAAAATTTTCTCCTTCAGTATCATAGGGAATATCAAATGCTTCAATAACAATCTTTGCCATCTCACCTCTTGTTACGTTTTGATCAGGTCGATAGGTACCATCTTCATAACCAGCAATTATTCCCTTACAATGTAAATCAATAATATAGGACTCAAACGTATGATCTAAAATGTCTTTAAATGGTTTCAAAATCGCATTTGTGTAATATATATCGGGACAAATTTCTATTTCTTCATCACTAAGAATATTTGTTGGGATTGGTGTATTTAATGGTAAAGGTGTTCCCCCTCCACTACCACCTGTAGTTGTACTACCTGCAGGAGTTACTGATTGACTTGGATTTGGTGTCGGTGTTGGTGTACTCGTCTGTGTTGGACTTGGTGTCGGT
>JAGQLH010000037.1 GCA_020429465.1 Candidatus Dojkabacteria bacterium
TGGTATTTTCTGACTGATTATAAATTTTTCCAATCCCTGGCAAGATATTTAATATAGAATATACCTAAAAGTATGTACAGTAGTGATGAAATAGCACCAGGGGTGTATGAAGCTGAGGATAATGACATGATAATGTGATGTGCTTCTGAAATAAATATCCACGTGTACAGTATTAAAAAATATTTCTGATACTTCGGTAATAGCACCAGTAATACAATAAGAGTGAGTAGAATGTATAATACAATATGAGATGCAAAATAAGTTGCATCATACTGATCCTTAAATATGGAAGCTATTGAATATAAAAAGGATTGTTCAAGATAAAATTTTGTGAGTACAACTTCAGTAAAATGTACCCAATGTAAGAGGATTGATAAAAATAGAGTTGTAGAAAGCCCTGTGCTGAGATTCATTATCTTAAGATACGAAATACATTAGAAATTATAACCCATGGTTCAGTTTGAGCGAATTCGAAAATTAAACACAATAAGATTAGAAGAAAATGGACCCGTTATATATTGGATGCGAAGAGACCAACGGGTCAAAGATAATTGGGCATTACTTACAGCACTTGAAACAGCAAAGAAAGATGGGGTTCCATGTGGTGTAATATTTTCTCTTCTACCAGAATTTAGAGGCGCAACACTTCGTCAGTATGATTTTATGCTAAAAGGATTGGAAGAAGTTGAAAAGTCATTAAAAGAGCGAGGGGTTCCATTTTTTCTCTTAAAGGGAGAGTATAAAGACACTATCCCCAAATTTATTTCTGACTATGGTGTATCAAAGATAATTACTGATTTTTCACCTCTAAGTACCCGCATAAAAGAATTTGCAAGAAATCAAACTATTCCAATGTGGGAGGTAGATGCTCATAATATCGTTCCGTGTTGGATAGCTTCGGATAAACAAGAATTTGCAGCACGGACATTCCGACCTAAAATTACAAAATTACTTGAGGATTTTTTGGTTGAATTTCCAAAGGTACCAAAAAATCCTCAAACATGGAGAGATAAGATTCCAGTAATTAATTGGGCGGAGATACGAGCAAGTATAAATGTCGATAGAAATGTCATGCCTGTAAATTGGATTGAACCTGGTACTAAGGCTGCACATAAAATTATGGATACATTCTTAACTAAAAAGGTAGTTAAGTATGCGGAACTTCGCAATGACCCTACTCAGGATGTATTGTCAAACCTCTCTCCCTATTTACATTTTGGACAGATAGCTGCACAAAGGGTGGCGCTTGAGGTAAAAATTCGACTGAATACGAATCCCTCGAAGAATGAGTTAGAAGGATTAGAGAACTTTTTCGAAGAGTTAGTTGTTCGCAGGGAATTATCGGATAATTATTGTTTTTATAATAGTAATTTTGCAGATTTCAAAGGGTTTCCAGAGTGGGCACAAAAGACATTGGATGATCATAGAAAAGATCCGAGAGAATATACGTATAATCTAAAAAAGTTTGAAAATGCTCGCACTCATGATGAATTGTGGAATGCCGCTCAAAAAGAATTAATACAAACTGGAAAGCTACATGGCTATATGAGAATGTACTGGTGTAAAAAGATTTTGGAGTGGACAGATTCTCCAGAAGAAGCACAAAAGATTGCTATTTACTTAAATGACAAATACTTGTTAGACGGAAGGGATCCGAATGGGTATACTGGGATTGCATGGTCGATTGGTGGAGTACATGATAGAGCGTGGTTTGAGCGTGATATTTATGGAAAAGTACGGTATATGAATGCAAATGGTGCTCGACGAAAATTTGACGTAAATGCGTATATTACTCGATGGATTCAGAATGGGTAATGTGAGAGTAATCACAGTTTCTGTGAGATAGATATGGCAAAATATACCTTTGTTTATACACAATTGAAACATGAAAAAATTTATTACTTTTCTGCTCACAGGGATAATTATACTTCCGAGTTTACTGGGAGGTGTATATGCGCAGACCGATGATGTTTCAAATACTATTATTCATGTTTTTAAACGTGATGATTGTACACATTGCCAAGATCAGAAAGAATTTTTGGATCAGTTAGCTCAAGAACGAACCGATTTTACTGTTGTTGAATATGATATATACACGCAGGAAGGTGAGGAGATATGGGAGCAGGTTGTTGCATTAGAAAATACTTCAAAAGTTACCCCAATTACTATTGTTGGATACGATGTTATTGTTGGTTTTAGTGATCCGGAAACCACAGGGGAAGAAATAATGAGATTATTAGACAGAAACTCACAGGTAGAGCCTGTGAGTTTGGAGGAGTTTATTCAAGCAGGTGGAACGAATGGTAATGTAAAGATTGTAGCTTCAACTTGTTCTGACTCTGGTGAACCCTGCCAGCTTCCAGAAGAACCACTCAATGTAAAGCTTCCATTTTTTGGTGTAGTTAATGTAAAACAGTATTCGTTACCGGTGCTATCGGTGGTACTTGGATTTGTAGATGGGTTTAATCCATGTGCGATGTGGGTTTTAGTAACTTTCCTAGTTGTTTTAATGCAGATTGGAGACAGAAGAAAAATGTGGCTCTTCGCAGGACTTTTCATTCTCGCAGAAACAATAATGTATCATCTTATCTTGCAGGTATGGTTTACCACGTGGGATTTTGTTGGACTAAACAACATTGTTACTCCAATTGTAGGAATAATTTCATTAGGAGCTGGTATATTCTTTCTCTATGAGTGGAAGACATCTGATGGTACCTGTAAAGTTACGAATGTAAAGCAGAAGCAGAAAATTAAGACCAAAATTAATTCGTTAGTTTCGCAAAAATTTACTATTTTTACTGCTATTGGGATTATTGGTCTTGCTTTGTCTGTAAATGTTATAGAATTCGCTTGTTCAATCGGTATCCCACAGGCATTTACAAAAGTGCTTGAACTTAATAATCTAACATTTTGGCAAACTGAATTCTATATGCTCCTCTACATACTTTTCTATATGGTGGATGATTTTATAGTCTTTGGACTTGCTCTTTATAGTTTTGAAAAACTTGGATTAACAACTAAATATTCCAAGATTTCAAATCTTGTTGGAGGTATACTCATGATTATATTAGGATTCTTACTCCTATTTTTCCCAGAAATACTTAGTTCGTTATAGTTCGCGACGACGAAACTGTCGTCGAGAACCGAATGGAAAGCCCTTCTTATTAGGCTTTTTGGTGATATAATTTCCCCAATGATAATTATTATGTCGTGATTATGGAACTGCAGTCCATTTTTTCATTCCTTGGTCTAAAAGATGAGCACCGACGAATGTATCTAGCTAATCTAGGGTGGGGGGAGACAAGTATTACTAACATCGCATACAAAGCAAAAGTACCGCGCACATCAGCGTATGTCTATATGGAAGATTTACTCGAAATGGGTTTGTTACTAAAACGAATAAAACAGGGTAAATCATTCTATAAAGCAGCCGATCCTGAGTATTTAGAAGTATTACTCAATCAAAAGCAGATGGAACTTGAACACTCACGCTCTACATTGAGAAATAATTTTTCACAATTACAAGCAATGCAAAATAATACTACTAATAAACCAAAAATAGAGTTACTTGAGGGATCTGAGGGAATAAAACAAGCCTATGATAGAACATTTGAAGCAGAAGAGATTTGGATCCAGTGTCTTACTGAAGAGTATGGAACAGTAGTTTCTGATAAGTTCTTTGAAGAATACTTTAAGAAATTCTTTGAAGAGAGTACAATTCGGTCAAAAGAAATTCTTAAACTAGAAGATGAAGAGTATGTATCGAAATATCAATCGTCAAAAAATCTTCAACTTCGGGTTCCAGTTGAACAGAAAACAGAAACAGATTTTTGGGTATACGATAATAAGGTGACATTTGTCTCTTTTAATTCTAATCGTCCCTATGCTCTGGTTATTGAGGATCCAGATATTGCTCGATGTGTAAAGAATATGTTTGATCTCGCATGGAAAAGAGCAAGTACCATTGATCCTCGAGTTATGCAGGGTGAAAGTATAAAGACTGAATTCTAGCTAAGAAAGAGTTTGTTAAGAAATTCTTCTAGGTTAGGAATATCAATTTTAGAACGGTATGCAATATAGCCATCAGGACGTAGCAGTATAAATGCAGATGACTTGACTCCACACCGGGCATAAAACTCCTGTGTGGAGTCATTATAGAATTTGAATTCGTTAGAAGATGCTCCCTGGTCTGCAAATACAGTATGGAGACTAATAGAATTAGAATATTGCTTCATAAGTATTCTAAGCTCTGAAAGGTGTTCCATCCAATCTTTTTTTGCAGGGAGATAGAAAAGGTGGTGAAAGTTACCTTGTAATAGTGAAGCGAGTGAAATTTTCTGATTTGTTCTACATTCTGTGAGCACAAGTGGTGGTAATCTATCCCCAGCCTTTGGACTGGTACGTGTAAAACTCTCTTTTACCTTGTATTCGGATGTCAGATCGCTTTGATTGTAATGGGTGGTTAATTGAGAAAACTCTTTAAAAATTTTGTTTTGCAACCACGGACGTTGGGATGTCTCTTCTGCAAGTATTCTACTAACTGATTGTCTAAATAATCGTTTGAAAGTGTTGTCTGCAAGAAGTGCCTGGATGTAGGTATCTAATTGTTTTTGTTCCCGAGCTAAAACAACACGACGTTCTTGAGAGTAAGTGTTTAAAAGGCTGTCAGGTGAAATTTTCTGTGTTACAAGTGACAATTTCCATGAGAGGTTTGCTGCATCCTGGATTCCTGTATTCATAGCTTGTCCACCGAGTAGGCTCATTGTATGTGCTGCATCACCGATAAAGAAAACTCTTCCATGCCTATAGTTATCGATTATACGTTTATGAACCCGATACACCTCGTTCATAGATAGCTTTGATAGCTTTATTGGTAAGTGAGTATTTCTTTGAATAGAATGTTCGATTTGCTCTATCGGAAGAGACTCCAGTCTTGAGACAGGTCCATGAAGAATTCCAAATACTCGATATACATTCTCCGAATTAGGTAATGGGAATAGTCCAGAAAATCCATGCTTACTAAAACCAAACAATAGTTCATCTCGAGAATAATTATTATCAATCTCGGTATCTGCTAAGAAAAAAGGTTTAGAATAAGTTTTTCCTCTAAACTCCAGATTGAGCATGTGACGAATGGAGCTTTTTGAACCATCTGCTGCTACCAGCCATTCAGATTCAATTTCATAAATTTCATCGTTACCCATTTTAATTCTTCCAAATACCTTCTGGGTATCTTGTGCAAAATCGAGTAGTTCTGAGTTCCAATTAACATGTTGATCAGAGTTTTCTAAAAATTTAGAAAGAAGCTCCTCGATTTTGTATTGTTCAATTAAAACAAGGTAAGGATATGGTGTAATATGTGGGTTTGTGGGAGCAATTGGAATAGTTCCACGAAATCTGCCGGATGTGAATACCTGCGTACCTTTAATAACTTTTCCATTATCTACTATGTCCCGAGCTATGCCTAAGGTTTCAAATAATTCTAAGCTCCGAGCATCTACCACCAGGGCTTTTGAATGAGAAGATGGACCCGGGTGTTTATCAATGATTCTAAAGGGGATGCCAAACTGAGTTAATTTTGCAGCTAAGAATAATCCGCTTGGACCTGCACCTATAATAAGGACTTTTACTGCTGTTCGTTGTGATTGCATGGGACAGATTTTTTATACACTTAGTATACCGAAAAGAGAATCAGACGTTAACGATAATAGTTTATTCAACGGTAATTGGTTCAGTAAATGATACTATCTGTAAAGTTAATGAAACATTTTTTGTAATTCGTGCATCAAGTTTCTTTTCTAGTTCAGCTTCATATTCTTTTGTAATTATTACATTAGTTGGGATGTATATACGCTGTATTACATGAATTGAGTCTGAATCAATCTCGGATATAATGGGCGGGTCCATTACTATTTTGTCTGAAATAGTCCGTAATTCGTGGGTAAGTGAATTGGTGGTTATGCTGCTAATAAAATCATCTTCGGTAAGTTCACGCAATTGCGTGGTAGGGATGAATTCAATAAGTAAATGAACATCGAATTTGAATGTCTCTTGGAGACTCCACTCAAGCAATTCTTTTTCTTCAAAAGAAATAGAGGGGTTTTCAGGATCTTGTCTGAGTTGTACAAACCCTTCTGCCGATTCAATCGAACCATCTTCTGATTTTTGTAATGTTGATCCGAGTTTGTCAATTATTAATCCTGGCTGAATAGAAAGAAGTTCTGACTCTAATTGTTCTTCGAATTGTTTTTGAAGTTTTTGGAGTTGTTCATCTTCTTGCCGTCTCAGTAATATGGTATCAACAATATTTAAATCGAGTTCAACAGGAGAATCAATAGTTTGACTGATTTTTTCAACAATCGCTTTTTGTTGCGATACTGTTAGATAAGTACCTTCTGGCAGATACGCGGTTGCTTCTATCCCGATTTCTGTAGAATCTTGTGTCGGGATAAACAGTATGTTCGTCTTATCGAGTTTAGCATCTGGAGTAATTGCAGATAGTTCTTCTCGCAATGTTTCGAGTACCTGATTCCGTATTACACTTTGTTGAATTGTTTCTCGAAGATAAATGGTTAATGGTACTGCAAGGATAACGAGGAAAATAAAAGAGAGTGATAACCCCCATGCAAATCGTTTTTCCTCTTTATCACGATGTGGGCGGAATTTGAGAATATATAATGTAATAACACCTGCAAATACAATCGCCGCTATATTTGCCAGAAAGAGTAGGAAAGCTCCCCAAAAAATTTCCCACGAACCTAGTGCAATACCGATTCCTGATGCACAAAGTGGGGGTAAAAGTGCGATTGAAACAGCAACACCAGTAGCAGACGAAGAGATTTTTGGATAATACAAAGCAGAAACTCCAATAACAGAAGAGGCAAGTGCTATTAGTAGATCAATAATCGTTGGGTTTGTTCGCGCTAGAATTTCTTGTGATATGCCAATGTCTGGAGTTATAAACGTTATAACCGCCGCTACAAATAATGTTACTCCAATACTAATAAAGAGTGATGTAGCAGATTTGCGAAGCAAATGACGTCGAGTTGTAAGAACTCCAACAGTAATTCCCATTACTGGTGAAAAGAGAGGGGCAATGAGCATTGCACCAATCACAACTGCAACTGTGTCATTGAGCAGGCCAAACGTGGCAATAATTGCAGAGGAAATAAGTAAGAGGAAGTAACTTGTTTTGAAGTTTACTTCATCACTGATTGTTTCTACTAGTTTTGATTGAAGTTTCTTGATTTCGCTACGACCTAAATCATCAATATCCTTTGACATCTTTCCGAGCAGTGAATTAAATATATTCTTATTCTAGCGGAAATTCTTAAATAGTAGGTAATTATTGTATTAAACCGACCCAAAAACTTCATTGAGTTGATTGTTCACTCGTATAAAGGTAGTACATTTGGAGAGGTCTTTAAGTTGTCGTGCTCCCACATACGTACATGTAGATCTAATTCCCCCAAGTATTTCTTGTATTGTGTCTTTAACGGGACCACGATAAGCAATTTTTACCATCTTTCCTTCGGGAGAACGATAGGAGTTTACTTTTCCATAATGGGTTTTCATTGCACGTTCAGAACTCATGCCATAGAATACTTTAAAAGTTTCACCATCTTCTTCTACTAGATCACCACCAGATTCAGAGTGTCCCGCAAACATTCCTCCCAGCATTACAAAGTCACCACCGGCACCGAATGCCTTTCCAAGATCACCCGGTACTGTACATCCACCATCTGCCATAATTCTTCCACCCAATCCATGAGCAGCATCGGCGCATTCAATAATTCCTGACAATTGTGGATATCCAACCCCAGTTTGTCGTCTTGTTGTACAGACGCTTCCTGGTCCAATTCCAATCTTTACAATATCAGCTCCAGCAAGTGTAAGTGCTTCTACCATTTCTCCGGTTACAACATTTCCAGCAATAAGCGTTGTGGTTGGGTAGTGTTCGCGTACCTTTTTTACAGCATCGACAAATGTTTCTGTGTAGCCATTAGCAACATCAAGACAAATGAAATCAGGCTTTGTTTTCGAAACAATTACATTAAGCTTTTTAAGATCTGTATCTGAAATCCCCGAAGTAATCGCAATGTTTTTAAAAAAAGGCTTGTCTTTTATAGAGATAATATCTTCTACAGAGTAAAACTTATGAAGACATGTAAGTAATTTGTCTTTGTATAATGCTCGTGCCATTTCGATGGTTCCGGTTGTATCCATATTACTCGCAACTATTGGAATTCCCTTCCATTTTTTTCCAGAATGAAGAAACGTGAAAGTTCGGGTTACATCTACGTCTTTGCGTGAGCTAAGTGCGGTTCGTTTTGGTCGAATAAGTACATCTTTAAAATCAAGTTTGATCTCATTATCGATACGCATGGTTTAGTTGTAAGATTTAGGGAGACTTTATATTGTACAAAAAACTCTAGCAGTGTCCTAGGTACAATATGAGATTCTAATGGAGAGGCTAGTATTGTATGATTATCATGGAGGTTATGAATAGTGTCGTTTCATATCAGAATCGCTATCCATCCATATATCAATAATCATATCAGCTACTTTTTGTCCTCCAGCTTCCCTAACTTTGTGATTTAGAAGTAATACCTCCCGCAATTTATTTCTGGACCTTGATGTGAATGCGTCTACGTGGGCAAGTGCTTGTGCCTCTCGTAGCAGTAAAAATTGATCTAAAATTTTAGCTGGAATTTTTATACTCCCAGTTTCGATGGTCGCTCCTTTTGCATCTACCTGTGCAGGTCCTTCAATTACTAGTCGGTCACTTAGGCCTGGGATGGCACCATTATTACGAATGTTTACAATTTGTGTCGAAGGCTGTCCGGAACTAATAGAAGTTATTATGGGTACAATCTGCCAATCAGTTCTACTTGGAAAAATATCAGCTAGGTCTAGTTCCCCCGCTTGTGCCAGTACAAAAGTATCTCTTTGAGCATTTCTCCATCTAGCTAATTTCTTACGACCCGTTGCTCCTTCTGCTCCCCATCCTTTACCATACCACCGTTGTTCTGCTATCGCATTTTTATGGTATCCAAATCTTGATAAATCAGGTGTTGATGCGCGTGGAGTATCTCCAATTGGCATGTATCCTCCAGAACGATCAAATAAATCAAATGCTGCTCTACTTAATTGGTAGTCTTCGTTTCCTGCTTTCGGAGAGAAGTAATTGAACCATGTCTCAGAGCAGTCAGTAATCCATTGTTTCAGCCATGGATACGCATCTTTTCTTTTATACATAAATTCCAAAAGCCAAACATTATGATTGATTCCAGCTATTTTAGTATGCGCATATTCCAAATTAGTCATCCCCAGTACACCTGCTATTTGTTCCCATTTTCTATAACCGTGACATACACCAATGAATTTAATACCTGTCTCTTGGGTGATAAGTGTTCCTCCTTCTGGGATAGGATTAGAGCATTGAATGAGAGTTGCTTGTGGATTATGTTTGGAAATAAGTTCGCCGACATATTTCATAAGGGAAAGCTGAGAAAAAGGAGTGTGTGCTTCCACTGGTCCATAAATACCTGTAGTATCAGCAATTTGTTTGCAGACTTCAGCTCTTCTTGCATGCCCTCCAGCCATGGCAGTATTTAGGACAAATGTGGAATTGGTAATTGCATCTTCTGGGATAGGTACGGCACGGAATGTAGTTTTTGAACCGCGATGTTTTGCATATATCTGGCAAACAGCTGCAACAGTATCCGCATGTCTAAAGTCTAGGTCGTAAATAAGTACCTCAGAACCCTCTAATAATGGTTCTCGAATTAAATCTGCTGTTATTGCTTGCACAAACAATCCGCTAGCACCAAAAAAACCAATTTGTTCAGCCATGATCTATACTAAATATATACCGGCTAATTTTAGCATAGCCGATAGTATATGATCAACTTAACAATCATGTTACAATAAATCATATTACAAACCTCCAATGAACCCAACCGCAACTCTCAATAATTCATTAAAAATTCCCTATCTGGGTTTTGGAACCTGGAAATTAAGCTCTGGTAAGGAGACATATGATGCAGTTAGATATGCATTAGATGTAGGGTACCGACACATTGACACTGCGCAATTCTACGGAAATGAAGCAGATGTTGGGAAAGCGGTACATGAATCAAATATCTCTCGAGAAGAAATATTCGTTGTTTCAAAGGTAGCAATCAGTAATTTTGGATATGAACAAACTATAAAGTCAGTTGAAGAAAGTCTCAATAAAGCGAAATTAGACTACTTTGATCTATTTTTACTTCACTTCCCTGTGCAGCAGTTACGGATTGAGAGTTACAAAGCACTTGAAAAACTTCACTCTGAAGGCAAGTTAAGGTCGATCGGTGTCAGTAATTTTACTATCGAGCATTTAGAAGAACTAGTAGATGAAACAGGTATAATTCCTGCGGTAAATCAGGTCGAGTTCTCTCCCTACCTGAATCAAAAAGAACTCCATGAGTACTGTAAAGAGAAGGGGATACAGCTGGAGGCATATTCTCCATTGACTCAAGGTGTAAAACTCAACGATCCAAAGCTCACAAAAATCGCTGAGAAATATAATAAATCCACTGCGCAAATTCTTATCAAATGGTGTCTCCAACATGAGATAGTTGTCATTCCGAAATCATCAAACCCAGAACGCATTAAGCAGAATTTTCAAATGTTTGATTTTGAAATTTTACAGGAAGACATGAATGCACTTGACGGATTTAATGAAAATTTCAGAAATTCATGGAATCCAGAGGATAAAAAGCAATTATCTACCTTTTCAAATGGCGTCATCCGGAAACTAAGTAAACTGAAAACAAGGATGCTCTAGATTACAGTCCGCATGATTTACCAATTCCAATACCAATAATTAAACTAATAATAGGTAGTGAAACAAAGAGTATGAGCGCTATGAGTCTCGAAAGTGGAGTAACAGTAGTGAATGGATTTGGTTTTTTAGCTTTAGATTTTGCCATGGCAGTAAGAACAAAAATAATATACGTATTTAATTGTATAGAATTTTGGGATGGAAGTGAATAGGTTTGACAGCTGTATTAAAGAGAGTAAAATACGGTTAACGAGATAATTTTTTATTTGAATATTATGGAACATACTACTCCCAAAAAACATAGTATATTTAAGATAAGTGTTGTTGTAATACTTATAATAATCGCACTGGCACTTTCTGTAGGAGCATATTTTTCATTCAAGTTATACCAATCATTTAAACCATCTACTCCAGTAATTGGGGAAGAGGAGATAGTGGAAGAAAATGGTGAAAATCAAGATGAAGATTCAAACACAGCTCCGGAAGTTGATAAGAATCCGTATCTAACTGCAGAACAAGAAAAAATGGTTGAGTCTGTAGGTATAGACCCTGCAAATCTTCCAACTACAATTACTCCAGAAATGCAGCAATGTTTTATTGACCTTTTTGGAGAACAACGTGTAAATGAGATAATCAATGGTGCGGAGCCTACAGCAGTTGAACTTGCGAGAGGGGCATCGTGCTTGTAGTGAAATTCTCTATTGAAGTTTAGTACACTCTACGGATCACCAAATATCTATAACTTTCTTTCGTATATCTGCAACGTCAATAGTTATAAAAGTAGGGGAGTCAATTGAGGAAGTATTAGTTGACTTAAAGTATTGCTTTTCGAGAGATTGTGGTCCAGAGCCGATGTCTTAAGATAAAAAGATTTGGGATACCTAGCTGTACTTCTTGGGCAATTCTATGAACTAGATTAACCCTACTTCTTTCAGGGCTGTCGTGGATATCTTGTCGGTATCTTACGGAACAGTAATCTTTAAGGAAAAGTTGAGAAGATGATTCGTTCATAGATTTCTATTTAGAGTTCTCGCTGAGTGGTATCTCCAAATGTAGTCAAAATATTATACTCACGACTTAGGATATATAAAATTTTTAATCAGGATATACTTCTCTATATAAACTCTCAATGATTTCATCTGGACTTTTCCCTTGGAATACAAAAGAGTGACGACCTGTCATGAAGAATGCATTAGCTGCTCTTACCAGTAATCGGCCTTGCTTTTTTACAGCTGCTGAATCATCAGGATCCTCAACTAAGTCTTTAGCAAGATCATAGAGAGTAGCTTTCCTTGATGCTTTAGCTGCATCATCCAATCCAGGCGCTAAGGAACCTAACAAAGTAATTAAGTGGTTTTTCAACTTTGAATCATCTTCTGGGGTTTGACCTTCGGCATCGGCATATGTTTCAAGAGCGATAAGCGTTTGAGGTCCGAGCCCGCTTATTGATTGTAATAGAGTTCCAAATAGTTCTGTAGCCATGGGTAGCTATAATAATGTAGTAATTGTATCAACTATAGGGTATTTTGTTTAGTTTCTGGTATAATAAATCGACACAAAATACTAGGTATTTCGTTCTATACAGTGAGATCTTTAACAATCTGTCGACACCCGCTTCTTCTTTTTACTATTAGAGTTATGAAAAGC
>JAGQLH010000038.1 GCA_020429465.1 Candidatus Dojkabacteria bacterium
CAAAGGCTCAGCTTGAACTTTATCCAAAACGTGACCACGTAATGAAGCAGTTTAAGAAAATGGGATTGGGTATTAGGCAACTTACAACAGACGAGCTTATTCATCTCTATTACACAATGTATGACCCAGATAAAACTGGATATAGACAGCAGAATTTGGATAGTAGCGCATACACTGCGGATATTATTACAAGGGGGAAGGAGAAAATAGACCCTTCAGGTATTAAAAAAGTATAATTATGTTATTTGGTAAAAAAAAGTCGAAAAAAGAAAAATCAAAATCTGTTTCTCATCAGGAAGTTGAAGAGAATAAAGCCCTTCATGAGTTTAGTAAAGGATTGCTAAACGTAAAAGATGTAATAGCTCCTTCTGCTATTGAGGTGGACTTTAATCACGTACTTATTGGAAAAAAATATTTTAGGACGTATTTTGCAACAGATTTTCCTCGTTTTGTTGATGCAAATTGGCTTGCACCACTAATCAATTTTGAACATCCAATAGATATTAGTACATTTTATTATCCTGTTGATTCAGGGATGATAATGCAACGGCTTAGAAGGAAAATCGCTGAGATGGAGGCAACGCTGTCATTAGAGATGAAAGCAGGTAAAGTTGAAGATGCATCTGTCAAAGTTGCATTAGAAGATGCAAGGAACCTACAAGATACAATTGCAAGTGGTAAAGAAAAATTTTTTCATTATGCTCTTTATATTTCAATACGCGCAGATACTCTTAAAGAACTAGAAAAAATATCTCGTAATCTTGAATCTACCCTTGCTTCGATAGGAATTATAGTAAAAGTTGCAACTCTACAACAGGAGCAAGGAGTTCAGAGTACACTACCGGTCGGAATGGATAAAATATACTTAACCCGAAATATGGATACTACTTCACTTGCTACTACATTTCCATTCGTAAGTTCTGAGCTGACTATGGACAAGGGGATTTTATATGGAATTAATAAACACAATAAAAGTCTTGTAGTATTTGATCGGTTCAGTATGCCAAATGCGAATATGGCTGTATTTGCAACTTCCGGTGCGGGAAAAAGTTACATGATTAAACTGGAGGCAATGCGAAGTCTTATGATGGGAATAGATGTTATTGTAATCGACCCTGAAATGGAATATAAGACGTTGTCGGATGCAATTGGTGGCGAATATATATCGTTTTCCCAAGATGGTCAGCAAAAGCTTAATCCGTTTGATTTATCGGGCATGTTTGATAAAGAGGAAGATGAATTACGTTTTAAGATTCTTTCTTTACATGGTCTTATTAAATTGATGATAGGTGGTAATACCTCGCCCGAGGAAGATGCTCTTATTGATAGAGCTATTATTCTTGCATACAGAGAGAAAGGAATTACTCCAGATCCTTCAACACATAAGAAACAAGCACCTCTTTTAGAAGATATGTACAAAATTTTGAAAGCGATGGCAGAGACTCAAGCACATTCACTTGCTGACCGATTAGAAAAATATTTGCGGGGAAGTGCTGCTGGTATTTTTGATCAAAAGACAACGGTGGAGTTAAAGAATACTTTCACTGTATTTAGTGTAAGAAGTTTAGCAGAGGAACTGCGACCAATAGCGATTTATCTCATGCTTGATTACATCTGGACTAAAGTTAAAAAAGATAAAAGAAATAGATTGCTCATCATTGACGAGGCTTGGTGGATGATGAAGTTTCAAGATTCAGCACGATTCTTACATTCGTTAACTAAACGTGCTCGTAAATATGGATTGGGGATAACCACAATTACACAGGATGTTGAGGATTTCTTAAGTACTGACTATGGAAAAGCAATCGTAACTAACTCTGCAATTCAAATTCTTATGAAACAAAGTCCTGCTGCGATTGATAAACTTAAAGAGGTATTTTATCTTTCTGAAGGAGAAAAATTATTTCTCCTATCATCAGGAATAGGGGAAGGTCTATTTTTTGCAGGGCCAAATCATGTTGCTTTGCAGGTAATTGCTAGTGAAAATGAACATAGCTTGGTAACTACTAAGCCTAGTGAAACCTTCTTGAAAGAAGATCAAAAAACCAACCAATAAGCCACTTTCTGTATCCTTCTGCTTTGCAGAATTAAGATAATCATTTATCTATGCTCCCATATTGCGGGATTGCTTCAGGTAGGGATTACCTCGCCCCTATAAATTACTTTATAAGGCGGTGTGCTCTTACCACACCCTTTCATCCTTATCCCATCGAAATGAGACGGTTTCCTCTCTGTTGCTCTGTACCGTAAGCTCACGCCTACCCAGTTTTCACTGGTACCATTTACGAAGTGCGGACTTTCCTCCCTCACTAACCCAAAGGTCAATGGGGCGATTATCTAGGTTGGTAGTAGATTATATCAGGTTTTCTTATTAGTTTATCGGAGAAGTAATTTTTTGAGGGATAGAAAAGGTTCGAGGAAAATAAAAAATAGACCAAATCTCCATCTTTCTAATTCATTTTGAATCATGTCCTTTTCTCGATCACTAAAGAGTGGGATGCTATATATGTAGTGCAAGAGTTCGTCAATAAGACGCGTACGGATAAGTAGATCAATCATTAAACTGATAGAGATACATAAAAGACTATAACGAATTCCACTGATTAACCATAATCCTGTTTGTGTAAGTACTACCAATAGGCATAATAGAATCACCATTGACCAGAGTAAGGCTAGAATCGTGTAAATAGGTCGAATTTGTTGTACCCATTTTGAATTTCTTGTCATAACGACAAAAAGAAATTCAAAGAGGTTATGAAGTATTGGTGCCGTGGCATATGTGCTGTCTACAACAATTCCATCATTGTCTAAATAGGTAAGGATATCGTTATTTTGTCTCTCTATTTTTAATGATTGTGGTAATTCAATTAGATTCTCATTATGCAAATAAGTGATAAGGTTAACGATAGTTGAATTAGTTTCACTTGGTTTGAAAAGATCGATCATTGGTAATCTAACTATAGAAGAGACAAAATACCACAGTAGGCCTAGGGTTAAGAAAAAAAGAAAGATATCTAATGTAGTTACAAGGTCTAATGGATCTATCATGTGCTTGTTTTTTAGTGTGTCTTCAATATATTATAATAGAGATAATCATAACGTATTTAACTGCTCAATGCGATTTAATTTTTTATTAGCTAAGTTATATATATGGATAATTCAACTAAAATTACATTTGGTGCAATAGTAGTGGGATTAGTGATGGTAGTGGGGTTGGTTACTTTTTTCAAACCAGATCCAGAACCTATTTCATTACCCTTAGTAATCGAGGAATATAGTGATTTCCAATGCCCAGCATGTCAAGCATACTACCTTACGGTTAATGAATTAAAGGAAACATTCGAAGATGAAATTGATTTTACATATAAGCACTTCCCGCTTGAAAGTATTCATCCAAGAGCATTTCCGGCAGCAGTTGCAGCAGAAGCAGCTCGAGAACAAGGTAAGTTTGAAGAATACCACGATATTCTATTTGCAAATCAAAATAATCTCTCAGATGAAGATTTTATTGCATATGCTGAGGAATTAGAGCTTGATACCGACCGATTCCAATCGGATTACGAATCAAACGAAGAACTAAAAAATCGTGTGCAAGCAGATCAAGAAGAGGGACTTTCTAGAGGTGTAAATGCGACTCCTACATTCTTTGTGAATGGAGAACGTTTATCTGTAACAGGACCAGATAGTCTTATACGAAAAATCAGCGAAATGATTGAAGATGCTCATACTCAAGATGAAATTGAACAGGCAGAGTAAGTTCTAACTTAGTAAATATCATGGTTTGTGAAAAGAACTCTATTTGAAAAGACAACTTATCACTTAAAGAGAGTATCATTTAGAACTCGAGGTGTGGTACTAATCGTATTGATGGTGTTGTTTGCTCTGGGAATGGGAGTATATGTGTTTCAGGAAAATCAAGCACCAGAGGAAGGCTCAGCTGCTATTCTAGAAAGTGTAACGGTATGTCCGGATGATTTTTCGGGCGATATCTCAATAGTAGGGTGTACTTATAGTGGTGCAGTAGGTATTCGAGAAGCATATAACGATGTTGCTGACGGTTGGACGGTTAAACTCATACCAGGAGTATATGACACCAGTACAATTAATGGATTAAGTAATCTTACTCCGTTCTTATCACTAACAAAATCAGTTAGTATACAAAATTCAGATCAAGATGAAAAAGCTCGGATTATAAGTTCCAATAGTTCTGTTGATGCAATTACTATCTCAGCAAATAATGTAACGATCCAAGGACTAGAAGTAACAGGCTTCCGATCAGCAATCGACCTAGCATCTGGTTCTAACTTTACAATTATTGCAAGTAATTTTCATACAAATGTAGCAGGTATAGTCGCACGGGGAAATTCTAGTGGAAGAATTATAAAAAATAGTATCTATGAAAATACTGGGATTGGGATAGAAGGGCAAGATTCTGCAGTAATTCAAATTCAAAATAACACATTGTATGGTAATGAATCATATGGACTTTTATGTCAGGGAAGTTCAGATTGTACAATTATCAATAATATAGCTGTAAATAATAATAACGGTGGTATATTCATAGCTTCAACTGATAATGTTACGCAGCTTGCTTACAATGATTCATTCGCGAATAATCAAGGTAATTGGAACTCTAACTTAGGAATTAATTGGCCACCAGGGACTAATATCTCTCAAGATCCTTTTTTTGTGAACGTAAATGACAAGAACTTCCGTTTACAGAATAATTCACCTGCAATCGACACAGGTCACCCATTAATAGAAGACTTTGATGGTACTCGTTCAGATATGGGTGCATTTGGAGGAGGGACGAGTGTGGCACAATGTGTTGTTAATGAAGACTGTTCAGGAGGACAAGTTTGTATGGAGGGAATCTGTGGTGTTATATCTGATCCTTCATGTGAGAACGGTTCGTGTGTTACATGTTCAGAGGCTTCAGAATGTTCATCAAATCAAACCTGTGACTCAGGGAATTGTATGTGTACGTTTGGATACCAGAATTGTGATGATAATTTTGTTAATGGATGCGAAACTCAAGTACTTACTTCTCAAGAAAATTGTGGGGCGTGTGGAAATGTGTGTGAGTATGGGTTCAACTGTATTTCAGGTGAGTGTACTGAAACAAATTTTTGTGAAGTAGATGATGATTGCCCAGAGCCAGAATCAAATCAACGAGCGATATGTGTAGATCCTTCAACTAAAGCGTTAGAAGTTACAAGTCTAGCCTATGCATGCCAGTCAAATCTATGTATAGGTCGTGGTATAGTTCAAACAATAAATCATGAAACCTGTATTGATGGCACTACATGCATCGATGGCGCCTGTTTATCTGAGGAAGTAGGAGAGTGTTCAATCGATTCAGATTGTCCTGCAGGAGGGGAACAAGAGCAGATTGTGTGTATAAATGACACTACTTTAGCTACTGAAGTGAGCACAAGTAGTTATACTTGTACTACAGCCAACACCTGTAGCGAAAGTATAGTAACGACATTTATTAATGAGCAATCATGCAGTACTGGTAAGATTTGTCAGGCTGGTAGTTGTGTAGATCCAGGTTCAGATGATGGATCTGGCGATACGGGAGGTGGAGTTAGTCAGATTCCCGAGAGACCTGTATTCAATCCTATTTCAGAATCTCAATTTGTTTCTTCGTTAGATGTTGTAATTAGTGCTCTAGAAGATTCGATTGAGACACTAGAATATAGAATTAATAATGGGGATATTCAAACGTATACTTCAGATGAAAAACCTTTATCGTTTACTCTCACTATAAATGAGACCTCAATTATCGAAGCGAGATCAGTACGAGGAGAACTTGAAAGTAGCTTTGCGAGTGCAACATATCCAAAAATTTCTCTTACAAATCCAACTAATTTGGCATTTAGCTGTGAAAGTAGTGGAGCCGGGGTAACGTTTACATGGGCAGAAGTTCCTGGTGCAAAGGCTTACTTAGTGAGAATTAATAGAGATGGAGTATTTAATCCTGCTGACCCAGAATCAGGCGATCAGTTCGTATTTACTCAGAATAGCTCTTATACTGCTTATAACATTTCAGCTGGGAATATTTATCAATCTTGGTCTGTTCAACCGCTAACAACGAATGATCAGGATCCTGATAATTATGATAGTACAAAAAATCTAGAGTCACTTGGAGGTCAGTTTAATTGTAATAGTGCAAGTGCAGATATCCCAAGTATTGATCCGTATCAAGTAACAACATTTCTAGATTCAATTACAATTTCTGGTACAAAACCAGGAGGGGCAAGTATCTTAGTTGATGGGGTTGAAGTTGTTCCAATTAATAGTTCTCAGACATGGAGTACACAATTAGCCTTGAATGAAATGGGATTAAATTCATTTAAAGTTCAAACACAAACAGTATCCGGGAATTACAGTCAGGAGGTCCCAGTATACATCAGGAAATGTCTTTATGGAGATATTAATTGTGATGAATACGTAAATATTGCAGATTTTGCTTTATTTATAGAAGCGATTCAGATCCAAGTTAAACTTGATAGAGGAGAACAAGTCCAGAAATATCAAATTAATGTTCTTTCGGATATGAATATTGATAGTAAAAATGATGTAGGTGATTTTGGTTTATTTAAGAGTGAGTACCTGAAGCACAACTAGAGAATATATGAATTATTTTAAGGTACGACAAAGGCAACTTCAAAAAAGTCTTCAAGAACAGGATGCAAGCCATATATTGGTGAATAATCTTCCCAATATTTATTATCTTACTGGTATTAAGTACCTCGAAGGAGATACATGGGATATTGTTCTTCTTTGCGCCCAAGATGATGATCCAATTTTGTACGTCCCCCGGATGCTGGCAGAGCAGATCTCATTTCTTCTTCCAAAAGAGACAAATGTAGAAATTTGCATTTTAGATGGTGGTAAAAAGTATGTGGATTTAATTAATTCCATGGTATCTAAAGAAGCAATCTTACTTTTTGAAGATGGGGTAGTAACTTACCGTGAATATCGAATGCTTTCAGAAAAATTGTCTGCAAAGTTACAGCCGGCAGGCTCAGCCATAGAAAATATAAGAATCGTTAAAGATAAACTGGAGATACAATGTATAAAAAAAGCTGTTAGTCTAACGGAACAAACTCTTCAAGAGGTTACGCAACACATTTTCGAGAATGATCCTGTCACATACAACGAATTAGATGTAGTTGAGTTGATTAATTCGTTTTCGAAAGATATGGGAGGTGAAGGGGTAGGTTTTGATTCGATTGTAGCAAGTGGAATGGGGAGTAGTATTCCTCATTATTCTCCTCGAAGTAAACAAATTTCCAATGATATATTACTGCTAGATTTAGGTATTAAATATGATGGGTATTCAGGAGATATAAGTCGAACTTACTTAGGACCAAAAGCTACGAAAGAAATGAAAGATATGTATAAGATTGTAAGAGAGGCTCATTATGATGCTATCAATATGGTAAAACCAGGGAGAACAATGTTTGAAATACATTCAAAAGTTATCGAAATATTTAAGAAACACGGAGTAGAAAAGAATTTTATACACTCGATAGGTCATGGGCTTGGATTGGATATGCATGAACAACCATTTGTATCTCGAAAAAATGAATCTATCGAATTGAAAGAAAATATGGTTATAACAATAGAACCTGGCCTATATTTTGAAGGAAAATTTGGTATTCGAATAGAAGACGTTCTAGTAGTTACCAATTCAGGAGCAGATTCACTAAGTAACCACAGCACGATTAATGAGAATAAATTTGTGATTAAATAAAAAAAGGATGTGATATTATTTTTATCACATCCTTTTAGTGAAAGTGTTTTCGAGTATTATTTAGGCATGTTTTTGTAGTGCATCAAGATACACATCTTTACTTTGCACTCCAATGAATGTCTCTTTGACTTCCCCACCTTTGAAAATCATAACAGTAGGAATACTCATAATTTTAAAGGTCCCAGCTGTATTTGGATTTTCATCTACATCCATTTTATAGAAGTCAGCTTTATCACTATGCTCATCTGAGAGTTGTTCAATAATTGGTCCAAGAATTTGGCAAGGACCACACCAGGGGGCCCAGAAATCTACAAGGACTGGTTTCTCCTCACCACTAGTCTTTTCTTGAAAGTCAGTGTCTGTGAGAACTGCAACATTAGACATGAATATTGGGAATAAAAAATATTATACTAGCTTGTAAATTAGCTTAAAATATTATACCAGAGAAAGTAGGGTGTTTTACTAATTAACTGGCGAGCTCAATGGCTCTGTATTTGTTAGACCAGGGAGAAGTGCGCTTGTAATCTGAGATGTGTGCCATTCAAATGTTGATACGAAATCTTTCCAAATTCTGACACAATCTTCTTCTGCCTCGATTCCAAACCGAGGATTAATCCTAAAAGCAACATATGGGTTTTCATCTTCATTAAGACTCGAAATTGTTGAAGGGGCAATCACTACATTTGTATCTTCAAGAATATTAAAGGTTTGAGAAGAAACACTGTCATCAATTTCAGCTGAACAGCTTGGGGATTCAACTTTCATGAATTGGTCACGTTGACTTGTGTAATCATTAGGCAATACTATGCTAAACACGTCATTGCTTTCTGGCTCCATAAAATATGTCCTCTCATTAGCGTATCGTAAGATAAGAACAAATCGGTGACTTTGTTTTATTTGAAAAGAAGAGTCAAATACTGAAATTTGGCCAAGAGAGAATTGATCAAGATCGCTTGGGAGTGGAAAACTAAAAAAGCCATTTGGGTCAGTTTTGCCAGATAAATTTAATGGGCCAAGTCTAAGTTCTATAGAAGAGTTTGGAAGTGCTCTGCCTTCAATAAACGATCGATTTTTATTATCAAATAAAACACTGTGGTCTCCATTAAGACCAGATGAAAGAAGTACTGTCTCATCGTTCGCTTGGCTGACGTATATATCATCTCGAAGTATAGAGAGTCCCAACGAATTATTTGCAGAATCTTGTATGCCTAAAACTTCATTTGGGTATTGATCAGTACGAAAAGCTAGATGGAAACCACCAATTAATATTCCTGCAACTATACAAATAGAGAAAAGAAGTGAACCTACATGCTCAACCACTTTTTTAAATGTTGTATTTGTAGGACCAAGACCCATAAATTATTCTGCAATTTTGTATAAAGCTATTGAACCAGATATTGTTACATTTAAACTAGCACCTTTCCCCCACATAGGTAAAAATATCGCATGGTCTAACTTTGCGAGTGTATTTTTAACAATCCCATATGTTTCATTTCCGAGAACTAGACATATTTTGTCAGAGTATGAAAAGTCTCTATAATCAACAGCTTCATCCGTAATCTCAAGACCAATAATTTGATATCCCTGACGTTTAAGCTTGTTAATTATCTTTCCACTATTATCCTGGTACTCCCACTGGACAGATTTCTCTTTACTGCGTGAAGCCTTTACTAGGTCTTTACCAAAAGGAGGTGTGTGTGAAATTCCTGTAAGATATATTTTGGAAATCTGTATGGCATCTGCTGTTCGAAACATACTTGCTACATTTCGAGCGTACTGGATATTTTCAAGGATAAGAACTATGTCTTTTCCATGACGTTCGTGCTGTTTATAAAATTTTTTAAGCTCAAGGCCTCGTAGTTGTTTCATATTTTGGATTGTTACAAGAAGGTAATACGTATCAATTATAGTATATCAGTCGATAGAGGAGAATATTTATTGTGCTGGGAAGTAAGGAAAATGCGGAGTTACACAACAATCATAATGGTATAGGTAACTCCGCAGTTTCTTTGAGATCTTCTCTATTGTACTATTTTCTATTAGCGATTAATGATAGGTAAAAACAGATTGTTTCGTTGTATGCCAGACATCTCTTCTACAGAGCCAATTTCATCACCTCTAAGTTGAAAAAGAACTTCTGGTAGTTGCAGTGCATTTGGAAATGTCGAATCTATATTTTCAGGTCGATAACTACCAGACCTATCAAATTTTGGATCATTGCAGTAGAGTCCGGGAGGGTAATCTACACCACCAATATATTCAACAATATCCCAATCATAGACCATCAAAAAGGCCAATGAGCTAGCACGAGCAATTTCCATCCGTCTGATATTTAGATCAGGATTGAATTTGTCTACACAATCTCCAATCATGATCTTTAATCCACACAATTCAAGTATGTATTCACGGTGAGGGTTATCTAAATCCACATCTGAAAAGGCTACATGGCAATTTGGTATTTCTTGTCCTTCATATTCTTGGAATAAGCGAAGTGTTTTGTCGAGTGTAGTAGCAAATTCTGCACGGGTAATCAGTAAGTTGCGTTTGAATGTTCCATCGCTATATCCTTTGAAAATTCTAATTACATCACCTTTATAATCGGTTCGACCACGCCCAAGCCATTCGATAGCTATTGACTCTAAGCCATCTCCGGTTGTTGTGTTAAATACAAAGATGTCTGGGAAGCTCCTTTCAGTAAGAGTTCCACAGTCACCAGGACCGGTCAAACCAATATCTTCACAGCGTGGATTTCGAGCTTGTCCTTCTTCATACACCATCTGGAGTCGAAAAAGTACAAGTGCCCACTGTCCTCGGTTCAGGGTATATTGACCATTAAATGTTTTATCTGAATATCCTTGTAATGCTCCAACTTTTTCGGCAATAATTACATACCGATATTCAGGCATTGCTGGACTTACGTCAGAAAAGATACTTTCTTTGACCTCTCGAATGTCAGCTTGGTTTACCCATACTGAATCTCTGTGTGAATATTGCGCACCAGTGATCGGGTTAATTGGGCGATCATCCCAGAGTATTTCGTAACTTTGTTCAAGCCAAAACACTTCAAGGAATAAACGATCTGTTGAGTCATCATAAAGATAGTTCCCAGTAGTCAATCCAACACTATCTGGTCGTACCTTTCCAACTGGAAGTCCACCCTGATCCATATGATTACTAAATGTTTCAATGTAACCCTGGTTATGCCCATGATCGACTGGAAGTACGATAGTATTCAACCAGCACTGATTAAAGGGGATATCCGCAGATACATCGTCACAAATAGCAGCTTTATTGCGAGAAGTGAGCTTTGTACTTGATCCGTTACATATCTTTTCACCACTATCATCATTATCCAGGCACGCTTCGTGAGGTAATTCTGGATCTTCACCTTCTTCTGGTTCATATGTTGGGAGGTATTCTTCTTTGAATTGGATAGTCCATCCATCGAAGGTATAAAAACCTGGTGCATTGCCATATGTGCTAGAAGCATGAGGGCGGAAAACCTTGAGATGTACATGGCTTGTAGTATCCCCTTGAGTCATAACACCACATTTAGGTCTTGGAGTAGCATTTTCAAATATGCTGCCTTTTCTCCCAATACCCAAAAACTCTCCAGAGACAACCCGTGCTCCTACACTGATTCGTTCAGGAACTGTTCCCACTTCAGCGTGGAAATAGTCTAGGATAAGCCCATCGTCATGTCTGATTCGAATATTTTGTGTATATTCATCAGTACATACATTTAGGACAGTACCAGATGCCGTGGAGAGAATCCAATGTTCGGTAATATCTCCCCCGGTCATAACAAAATCGAGATTATTATTACCAGGATCATACTGTTCAAAATTTGGATCATCAGGTATAGAGTCGTTGGGATCATCATGGTATCCGGCACCATGCCAAGAGTTGAATGTCCGTCCGACACTATATTTCCAATCAGGGAAAGGTAGATGATGGTAAGATTCCCAGACTTCAAATGGTGCATTGGGGTCAAGAGCCGCTTTTGCTCGTTCAGTTAAGATAGTATTTGGGACTGTTTGAATCATCTCGCTGAACTTAGTTGAACCTGCTAGTGCGGTATCCCAATTTCCTCCATCATGATATCCAAGAGCATTTGTATAACAGCTAAAACTACTAGCTGAGTCTATGAAACAGTCTTCACTCGTCGCTACAACTGAAAATATTGCCCAACTACCGAATAACTGAGGTTCTTGTATTTCGTAAGATGTAGGGGCAAAATTCTCATCTGTGTAACTGTGAACTGCTTCTTCTACTGATAAAATGAAATCTGTATCACTAAGAACTAACTGGGGTTCTGAGATTGCATTACTCTGAGTCTCTCCATGACTCCAAAATAAAATCCCAAGTACACTCAGTGTCGATAGGATACATAATAATAATTTTACCTTTGCTTTCACTATTCATATCTCCTTGTTATGTTTTTTATTTCAATTCGTAATAACCTTTTTACAGCTGTATTACCATAATTAATCCTCCTTTTGAAGATCTCATCTCAGAGATAGCGTGGGATAAACCACGGAGAAGGGGAAATTATCTCCGTGGTTAAGGTACTTAGTTATTTTAATTCCTCCTGTGTAAGTGTATGATCCTTAATAT
>JAGQLH010000039.1 GCA_020429465.1 Candidatus Dojkabacteria bacterium
ATAATAAAAAATATTACTAATTACATAAATGTTTCATCCAATTGTTGAATACCTGCTCGCAGGAGGAATTCATAAAACAACAATAATAGCAATCCTATCTATTCCATTAATCCATTTGATTATTAATATTGGAAGATACATAATAGGATTCAAAATCCAAGTAGGATATTCCATCATAATAATGGTCTATTTATTCTATTTCCTTGGCACGTTACTTGACCCCTATCAAACAACAAGTAATATTTTTGTAGGTTTGCGGTATGGTTTCATCTTTATTAGCGCAATAACCTTATTTTCAATATCTATTTACCAGATATTCAAGAAAGTAGTAATGCACTACTATCCAAAATTATCTGTGGTAATTGGAGCGACAACAATCATAACTACTTCACTCATATTTATCGGACGAATGCTAGAGGATCCTATATTAACTAGCATAAATCCAATAATCATTATTTGCATAGCAATACTTTCAGAGCAAATAACTATACTCTATATAAAGAATGGAAGTAGTATTGGGTCGGTATTTGAATATTTTTGGACAATAATTCTTGCTGGTATTGCTTATATATTTTTAGCACTTCCAATTTTTGAAGATATTTTCTTACAATACCCGTGGCTCATACTTATTGTGTTACTCTCTAATGGGCTCATTGGTAAATATACCGGTCTTCGAATAACAGAATACTCACGATTTAATGATCTCTTACTAGAAAAAGAACATGACGAGCATATTTCAGATACTGAAGAATAGAAAAAAAATCCTTGGAAGGAATAGTCGTAGTTTGAAGTATATAAAGCGATATGGGACTCCTCGCGGTCGCGCCATTGCTGACAACAAACTTCGGACGAAAAAACTCCTCATAGAGCATAATATTCCTACTCCTACTCTCTTAGGGACTATTGCCTCTTCAAAAGAATTACGCAATTTTGATTGGGGAATACTCCCAAAAAGTTTCGTTATGAAACCTGTGCATGGAGTACAAGGAGGTGGGATCGAAATATTCTACAATAAAAATAAAGATGATAAATGGATTCGAGCAGATAGGACAAAAGCATCGAAAGATGATTTGTATCATTTAGCCCAAGCAATCTTAGATGGACAATTTTCGATTAATCAAAAAAGTGATCAAGTCTTTTTCGAAGATAGAATAAAACCCCACGACGCCTTCAAAAATTATACTTACAAAGGTACTCCAGATATTAGAATTATTGTCTTTAATAAAATTCCCATAATGGCATATGTCCGATTCCCTACAAAGGAATCACGTGGTAAAGCTAACATGATTCTAGGAGCAGTTGGAACAGGAATAGACATATCTAATGGGATAACAACTACTTCTACCTATGGGAAAGGTGCTGGAGGAAGAGGTAACCCAATAGAATTTGTTCCAGGAACCCAACTCCGCTACCAAGGACTCAAAATTCCGTATTGGAATGAAATTTTAAAGTATGCAGTTAAAACACAAACTGTATCTGGATTATCATTTATAGCAATAGATTTTCTAATTGATCAAGAGAAAGGTCCTCTTATTGTTGAAGTTAATGCACGCCCTGGACTTTCCATTCAAATCGCAAATAGGACAGGATTGTCATGGCGTTTGGAAAAAGCAAAGGGTTTAAAAGTTAAAACTATAGAACAAGGTATACGATTAGGAAAAGATCTTTTTGGTGGGGAAATTGAAGAAGAAATAGAAAAGATATCTGGAAAAGAAGTAATTCCAAACCTTATGCCAGTAAAACTTTACAGTGAAGACAAGAAATCAAAAACACTAGCTCTCATCGATACAAGTAGAAGAACAACTGCTGTCGATTCGAAAATAGCAATTGAACTTGGATTAATCGATGAACCAATAGAAGAAGGAGAATCTGATATACAAAATATAAAGATAAAACTTGGGAGCCAAATCATTGAATCGGAGTGTAGAATTGTACATGGCCCTATTAAGGGTCATAGGGTCCTAATTGGAAGGAAAGACCTCTCTAATTACATTATTGATATACAAAAAATTGAAAAAGAAAAGGAAAAGCGTTTACGCGAGACTGTAATTGCGGCTCGACCTAAGATGTCGATTAAAAGACTCGATTCAGCACTCAGCTTAATTAGTGATGACATAAGTATTCAACGCTCAGTGAAACCGATCAATCTTGCTGAAGAGCGACAAAGATTTTTGGATAACAACGGAACTGTAAATCCAAATTTCAAATACCGACCCATTAAATTCAACCCTGATTTTCTGCTTGTCCAACTAAATTACCTAAACCCACCAACTAATGAAATTGGTCAACTGTATGCTCAAAAAATTCAAGAATTAAAGCAGAGTATTTATTTGATTGAAGCTATTGGAAGAGATCCAGAATTATTTACTCGCAGATCAATTAAACTCTATGGTCGACCAACTGTTAGTGATAGAAAAAAAGCACAAGCGGTCTTGAATAACTACTCCTATTCGGACACACTTAACCCAAACTCTCAACTACTTGATTCCAAAGCTGTAGAGTCCCATTTCAAAAATGCACTCATCAGTGCAGGAATAGAAAACCCTAGGATCGTATATAGAAAATTTGGTAGGGCTTCATTAGGGAAGAAGACGCATACGCTTTATCTTAACGAAAAAGCAAAATGGACAGAAGAAAAAATACAAACAACCATCAACCACGAAATTCGGACACACCTGATTCGGTCACTAAATGGAAAACAACAAGAGTATAAATTATTCCAAATCGGAACAAAGGACTATTTACAAACAGAAGAAGGCCTCGCAACACTTATGAAATATTCCGTAAAGAAAAATAAAACACTATTTATTCCTGCCCTTCTCTATCTCGCAATGAACAAAGCCTTACGTGGAGATTTTATATCAACCTATGAATTTATTAATCAATACATTCAAGATCCTCGTCTGAGTTTCAATTATACCTATCGACTAAAGCGTGGAATAAGTGATACTTCTCAAGCTGGAGCATTTACAAAAGACCAATATTTCGCTTGGACACTCAACCTTGCAGATTTACTTCTCGAGAATCCTGAGCTCATTGAATACATTTTCAATGGGAAAGGGAGGGCAACTGAACTTATGAAGTTTACCGAAAAGTCTGGTACTTCAGGGTTAGAATTTTTAGAAAATATACAAGAAATAGTAAATGCGAATAATTTCAGCGATTAATTTTGCTTAAGGTTTCGCTTGAGAATATCCATATGACGAAGTCCCTCTGCAACTCCCTCTACCACAGCGGTGAGAGGTTCCTCTACAACATGGACAGGAACTCCCAACGCATCTGAAAACAATACATCAATATCATGTATTAGGGCGGTACCCCCGGACAGAACTATTCCTCTATCAATAATATCAGATGCCAATTCTGGAGGAGTCTCTTCTAATACATTTTGTATTGAAGTAATAATCTGTTTACAGACAGTTAAAATAGCCGGCAAGATATCATTTGATGAGACTGAAACGCTTTTGGGTTGACCAGTTAATGCATCACTTCCTGTTACATCCATTTTATATGGATTTTCATAAGCAATAGCACTTCCAATATCAATTTTGACTCGTTCTGCCATAAGCTCACCAATTATTAAGTTATACTGCTCCTTGAAAAAATCTTGGATAGATTCATTAATAGCATCTCCTGCCAATCGTTTTGACGCGTATTTAACTAATCCATTCAATGAAATAACTGCTATCTCTGCTGTCCCCCCACCCATATTTGCAATCATACTCCCAGAAGTTGAACTAACCGGTAACTTTGCCCCAATTGCTGCTGCAATTGGTTCGGGTAATAAATAAATCTTAGATGCACCTGCTTCACTGGCTGCTTCAATTACTGCTCTTTCTTCTACACTTGTAAGACCAGCAGGAACTGAAATCATAACTTCAGGCTTTGTAAAGATACTTCTAGACGAGGATTTCTTAATTAAATGACGTAAGAGAGCCTTTGTAAGTTGAAAGCTGGCAATCACACCCTGTTTCATTGGACGCTTCACAATAATACCTTCTGGGGCTTTTCCCAGCATACTTTTAGCCTCAGTACCCACAGCAATTATTTTATTATCATTCCGCGAATATGCTACAACTGTAGGTTCGCGAACAACTATTACTCCTGTACCATCTATTACAAGGGAGTTTGCAGTCCCAAGATCAATTGCAAGTTGCTGTTTTTTCATTAAAATTGGAATTAAAATTCCCTTTAAGTATACCTCATTCTCACTATTTTTCACCTCCATTTATACCTTTGAAAAGCGGATCTATTCAGTTATAATAGGCAGTCTTACAATGATATCAATGCGCAAACAGGTACAAAATAAAATTAAACGCTCACTACCATACATTGGTAGTTTCTTATTTTTCATAATAATGCTTGCATGGGCACTTCTTTCGGCCAATGGGAAGAAAGTAGATGTTGATGCGTTACTTACAGATCCTGGTTCTGGTTCTGTTTTAGTTCAAACGGGTGGAGTTCGAATTAATAACAACCAATTTGAGGAAGATATATTTGTAGCGCATTTAGATGGTGAGGAAATCGATACTACTGAAAATAGATTGGAAAATTTAAAACCGGGAGAATATACACTTGAGCTAGAAATCGAAGGATATAATACCTGGAAAAGTCAGGTGTTTGTTGAACCATACCTTATTACAGATGTATATCCGTTTTTCTTCACCCATAATCCTGAAGTTGAAGCCGTTTTTAATACTCATATACCAATTGATAGTATCTCCTATTCCATAAATGGGGATTACGCTTATTATGTAGTAAAAGATGCTTCAAAAGGATCTGATAATGGGATATTCCAACTACAACTATCGACTGTAAATACATTTTTCACCAATGAGGCAAACGGACCGAGAAAAATAGCAAACCTTCTACCTGAGTTCGAAGAAGCTGTAAGATCAAGTTCCTATTCATTACTACCTTCTCCAGATAATCGAAAATTACTTGTTATTTCAGACAACTCTGATCAGGTAATTCTTGATGTTGAAACTCCTGGCCTTAATATTTCTGGGAGTCTTACAACTATTGAAGAACTTGTAGGGTATAAACCCGAATCATTCGAGTGGTTTAAAGGGTCAGCATCTTTCATTATCAAAGATAAAAATTTACTAGCTGAAGCTATCATCAGTACAAAAAAGACAATTGTGATTACCTACACACCAAATTCAGAACCAATCTATGGACTTAATGGTGATTCACTGGTATTCTTCTCACCAGCAGATAACTTACTCTATACGTACAAAGACGAGTCAAAACAATCAGTTTCACTAGAAAATAGGATAATTCCTGAAACTATTTCAAAACTCTGGGTTGATAAAAATTCAGCTAATTTCGTTATATTCGAGTCTGAAGGAGCATTCTACTTTATGAGTATTCCAGATAGCTACATTACAGAAATAGAAAGTGGAATTTCACCTATTTCCTTTTCGAATGATGGTAAATCTCTTCTTTATAGAAAAGATGATTTATGGAAGACATTTACTGTAACAGAGATACCTATTCGTAATGAATTCGAGACACGAATTAATACCATCCCAAATATCGAACTACAAGAAGGTGAAAATGATACTCTCTGGTGGAATAGTCAATCAACTCACCTATTACGCCTTCACACAAAGTCTGATGGTAATAAAATATTACGAGCCTATGACAAATATAGTCAAAATGAAGTCCTAATATTAGAAAATCCTGATATAGTTGAAAACAGCATCTATATGCTTCAAGATAATCAAAAGGCTTTTCTTTTATTCAAAAATGAGATTAGTGGTCCTAAGGGCGAAGATGATATAGATGATGTATTATCAGAAAATTATCTCTACTCTATTAACTTTGAAGTCGAAGAAACAGACCAATCAAACTAAGTACGTACGAAGAAAAGGCTCCTATAGTTCAACTGGATAGAACAAGGGCGTCCTAAGCCCAAGATCTAGGTTCGAGTCCTAGTAGGAGTATTTATTGAAGTTTACCGTGTAATCCCATTACTGTAGTTTGATTAACTTCGTAATCGAACACTTCCATTTCATCAAACCATAAAGCAATCTCATCTTCTGCTTCATCAGGAGTCCCGGAAGCATGAATAAGATTATAGAATGGTCTATTCTGGTCATTAGCTAACTCTGGGCTATCCCAACTAAAATCACCTCTAATAGTACCAGGATTTGCGTTTGCAGGAATTGTATCACCAACCAATTTACGTACTACCTTAACCGCATTTGGCCCTTCCCATACCATAGCAACAACCGGACCATGCGTAAGATAATCAACATTCCACTGTTTAACTAATTCGCCTATTTCTACTGGATCGTCAGTACCAAGGACTTTAATTGGGTCTATCCCCTTTTCTTTATATTCACGAAGTGTTCTATCCCCTACATTTTGCTTCCATTCATTGCTATTCGGATAATGCTTCTGCCCCATCTCATCTGTTGCTTTGATCATTTCGAATGCAAGAAGTTTATACCCTACTCTCTCTATTCGTTGGATAATTTCTCCTACTAAACCTCGAGAAACTCCATCATGTTTAACAATTACTAATGTTCGCTGCATAATGTACTGTATAGAATTTAGATTAAATTAGTAGGTAACGCCGTAACCGAGATGGTCAGTCCTTTCGTACTTCATCGGGGTAAACTTATCACCTAGCCAGTAAGCAATTTCTCGTTCTGCTTCTTCTTCAGAATCAGATACATGTACCAGTGTCTGCATAGCGATACGACCACTTCGCACAGCAAGTTGAGGTGAGTCGAAACCAAAATCTCCACGGATACTTCCAAGATCAGCTTCCTGTGGTCGTGTTGCACCAGTGAGTTTACGAGCTATTTCGACTGCATGATTACCTTGCCAGACAGTAGCAAGCATAGGACCACTAATGAGATATTCAACGAGTTGTTCATAAATCTTAGTACCTATTTCTAGAGGATCAGTAGTTCCCATTTCTTTTTTCAACAATGTATCATTTCCATCGTATCCGTTCCTAGTTTTCTCTCCCATACCTATTAGCCATTCCTCAGTCCCAGGATAATTTCCCTTCGCCTGTTCTGCAGTTGCCCAAATCATACGAGCATAAATAAGCTTAAGACCCGATTGCTCAAGCCGTGCTAATATTCGACCTGTAAGCGAACGCTTTATTCCATCTGGCTTAATCATAAAGTATGTCTGCTGAACATTATCCATAAGTTAGTAGTATTATAAAATCTTGATATAAAATAATCCTCTTACGGCCACCCCATTATGTCTCGAATTTCCGCGAATGTTGCATCCCTTACCTCATGAATACTGCCATTTCCATCAACCTGTTTCCATGGGCACCATACCTGTTCTTTTACCATTTTTTGAAAAGCTGCTTGTATCCAGACCTGTTTCTCTAAATCTTCTTCAAACATATCTTTCTTTTCTTTCCCTTCTTCAAGACTTTTACGAGCAAGTGCTGTTTTAGGATGAACATCAAGGTAGATAGCAAGATCTGGTTTAACTATGCTGAGTTGTTCAGCAAATTGAATCCCAAATTCCAATGAAGGCTTATTTTGGATAATACATTGATATACGAGCGTAGTTGTGTAGTAACCATCAGCAATAAATATATTATTTTTATCACCTTTGAATTTTTTTAACTCTTCTTCCCAAAGAAATTTTTCCATTGCAAACGCACTAAACCATGCTCCTGGTGTCATATGTTTTTCTCCATGAAGTGCTGGGTGAAGGTATTCATCCCATATAGGTGTAGAGTGGTCAGGAAATTCTGCAGATTTTACTTGAATATCTTTATTCTCAAGATATTTTACTAATTCCTCTCGCTGTCTACCTTTTCCTCCGCCATCTATGCTTTCGAGTACTATAAACATGAAAAGAAGTGTAGTTAATTTATTCGCGCAATTGTAACGAGAAATCGGGAATTGCGCAAGCAGTAAAGTTATTTAATTGAATCAGCAAGAGTTCCACTAAGTGAAGCGGGAAGAGCCACAAGGACAACTCGCGCTAATGCTGTCCATGGATCTGCATCCCATGGAAGCTGATGAATAAGACTAAGAAAAAATGTCGCAATTAATAAAGCAAATAGATAGGTAAAGATCACCCTCTTTATGCATTCCCCAATATGCCGCTTCAATTTACCTTTATAAAAATTCTGGTATATAAATAGTCCATTAAAGAATACAGAAACTACTACAAACATAGTTATTTCATAGGTTGTTAATTCTCCAGCAATAATCCACAACTCTTCAGAGAACGTCATTGGAATAGCCAATAAAACTGATCCAATAATTACCTGCAATACGTCTCTGAGATAAAACTCAGATACATGGGGCATCATGAATTTATGAAAGATTTTCCCCTCATCATCGATGATTGTTACCATTTCTTTTAATGCTCCGTTTATCCTTACAGTCTGTTTATGTGATTGTAGTTCTTTATTTTTCATGGGTTGAAATTCAAAAAACTCACTTGATATGAATAATTAATATAATAATAGGATATCGTGATAAATAAAAGGAGTGCAACCAAAATTATAAATCGCCTTACTTCGTATTTATCAATTTTGCTCGAATCACGAGACGATTTTCCGCTGTCCATAATGGTGTACATGTATATAAAGTAAGAATTGGCTCTTGTGTATTGTCTTCTACTGCAATATTTCTTGGATGTACCTCATGTATACTCTCTACTTCATAAGTATAATCTATACCTTCCCATAAAACACGTATTTCATCTCCAATTTCCAATTTATCTAAGTGATAGAAGGTTTTAGGCCCGTCTTTATATAAAAATCTATGCCCCGTAATGACAGTATTACCACCTTCTGAAGGATTACTAGATGCAGGCCTATGCCAAAATCCCTGATCAAGAGTTGATGCATCCGTTCCTTCAAGCACAGCCCCAGAAACCCCGATTTTAGGAATAATAAGATACGAATTGAGAGCTTCTAAGACCGGCGTTTTCTGTTCTGTAAAAGAAGTTTCTAGAATTGACCTTGTTATCCTTTCGGCTTCCTCTCGTGAAACATTTGATGATATTTCTATATCATCTCGAAGACTTAACTCTGTCTTATGTTCATTATTTCTCACATAATACCCCACTTCCTGAGCAACCGGACGACACACAAGGTAACTTGAGAATAATAAAACAAAGACAGTGAGAAATCTATTAACTATTTGTAACGACTTCGTTGTAAAGAAACGTTCCAGAATACTAGCAAGATAATTAATCATGAATTGACAATCATTTATGCATATTTGCGAGATCGAGAAACTTCAAGGAGTGCAATAGTAACAATACCAAACATCCCAGCAGCGACACTAAGGATAATTGGAGAACCAGTTGGTGCTAACTCAGTTGCAGAAAGTAATCCAAAATCTAGAGTTAGTTCCTCTGGATCTTCTTCACTTAATACAATAGGTAGAGTTATTCCATTTGTAAGAACTAATTCTTCAGGAGTAGGAATTAAATACTGAACAACATCCCCTGATTCAGTTAGAACAGGTAGATCTTCGAAACAGAATTCTCCTTCCATATTCGAAGAATTTGATAGGAAATAAATATCATCACCATCAATAACACCGTTTTTATTTACATCAAGATATAGATCTAATTCCACACCTTCATAAGCAGTTTCTCCATCAGCTGGATTAAATGTACTGTCATCAACAAGTGCCATGTAAAGTGTACCGCAAATTCTACCTATCGTCGTATCATATGTAATATCTTCAGAAACAGGGATAGGTGTTACTGTTACGGAAGAAGATCCACCACCTCCTCCACTGCCACTACTACTTCCACCGCTACTCCCACCAGACGAACTTACTACTACTGCACTAGTATCATCATCGTTTACAGATTCGTCATCAACATCTGTTGTATCTGCCACTACCGAAGCCGTATTGGTAAAACTTGCAGTGACCCCCGTTTCAACACAGGTATAAGCAAATGTTTCTCCAGTATCAAATATAGTATCTGCATTTCCAACTGGTCCCAATGGGTCTGTTCCATCCAAAATATCTTGAACGTCTGCCCAGGTAAGATCACATGCTGCAGCATTTGCATCCGTAAGGATAACATTCTCTAAATTCACCTCACCTGAATTTGTTAAAGTTATGGTAAATGTAGCATCATTACCACTCGTTACAGTTTGAGTGTCATCAGTATCATCGTTATCATCCTTATCTAAAGTAATCCTTGCCATATCTACATCTGAAGTATCATTATCAGTTACGGCTGTATTCGCTACATCAGTTGTATCAGCATTGACAGTAGCGGTATTTGTATAACCTGCAGTTACATTTGTATTCGTACAAGTGTAAGTAAATGTTTCTCCAGCATCAAATATCGTATCACCATCTCCCACAGGGCCTATTGCATTCGTTCCATCTAATATATCCTGAATATTTGCCCATGTAAGATCGCACCCTGTTGCAGTTGAATTTGTAACGGCTACATTCTCAAGTTCTACCCCACCATCATTTTCGAGCGTAATAGAGAATGTTGCACTATTCGAATAATGAACTGTTTGAGTATCATCAGTGTTATCATTATCATCGATAATAATATCTATTGATTCTGAACAAGCACTGTCTTCAAAAAAAGCAATTGTCTTACTTTGTGTTAAAGCTAAATTTAGTCCAGTTGGATCTCCTTCCGTCCCCGTCCCTGGAGCATCAAATGAATACACGCCTCCTGTGAAATAATTCACATATAATTCATCTGTCGTTGGGTGGAATTTCAAAGATTGAACGGTAGTCCCTCCGTCACCACTTGCTACGAACACATCAATAAAAGCTCCAGTAGTACCATCATATCTAAGGATTTCATCAGTACCACTACTTGAAACATATAAATTCCCATCTGGACCAAATTGCATATCAAACGGATTGCTGAGCCCTCCAAGTCCTGAAGTAACAAATGTCCCAACTAGTGTTCCATTTACATCATATTCATCAATAGTATCCGTCCCTATATTTCCAACAAAAATATTTCCATTAGGCCCTACTACTAATCCCATCGTATATTGATTAGGATTTCCATGTGACCAAAGTGTCGTTACTGTAGTGGTAGCAAATTCATATCGATATAAAATTCTATTCGCTCTATCTAATACAAATAGGTAATCTGAATCTGCAGCTAATCCATATGGTTGCGACAATCCATCAGAACCATTATCCATAATAGTCCCTACTAATGCACCAGTTGTTCCGTTATACTCAACAACCTGCGAATTTCCCGTATCCGCTACAAAAAGACTATTACCATTTGCATAGATGAATTCATGTGGAGTTGACAAGCCAGTAATAAAGTCAGCACTTTGCACATCCGTCACGCCATCAAAAGGAACGATTCTATTTTGACCAGACCATTGACCTACTAGAACATCTGGTGATGCACAAGTCCCGGCATTTGCAATGTTTTGCGGTGAATATTTTCCAAATAAGAAAAAAAGAAATAAGAAAGAGATACTTAGTACTACAGAAGAATGTTTTAGATATGCAATAGCATTATGCATGGAGTATCAATATTAAAAGCACAAAATTTCTGTTTTCATAATAGCGCAATGTTCTTTTTTTTTAAACCCACAATGCAGTCGTAATCAAATCAACTATGGGCCTATATGCAATAGACCTACTTTTATTTACTATGTACAATTTCTCTTGATTTCATCGTGCCTGTGTACATTTTCAATACCCATGGATTTAGTCATTGCATCATAAACACTACCCACTAAGTTTGCTCTCCTCCTATCCTGAAAGAGTTAGAATACACGTTACTAAGTGGTTGAAATAAACAAAATACAAAACTTTAGCCTGCATTTGACTATGAAAACCCAGGAATTGAGTTGAAAGGGGGTTTCTATGAGTATAAAGCTGACTGCATAGCTTCTACACTCTTCATTACAGTAGACGTCGCTACGGGAGAATAAGGCTCGAAAGTAGGAGTGTCCTCAAGAATCTTCGATTGCTGTAAGAACCCAATGTATCCATTATAAATACTTGTATTGTCCACATCTATAGATTTAGAATCCTGCAAC
>JAGQLH010000003.1:0-21117 GCA_020429465.1 Candidatus Dojkabacteria bacterium
CTCCAACAGGAATATCTAATGCCCTGAGGTATCTAGCAGCATGTCCAACTATGGGAGTAAGGACCAATGAAAGAATCAACCCTCCTAAAAAGATAGGACCAACCTCAATCAATTTCGTTAACGTATAGGTAATATCAATCATTATTATTTATACTAACACAAGTGCTAATAACTGGCTGTAAGCTATTAAAAAAAGTATGCATGTCATTATAATTAGAGAATTGAGTACTATTGCTAATCGTCTATCAAATGAAAAGATTTTGAATGACGTATAGAATACCACTAATTCTATACCGGTAATTATTCCAACAAGAAGAATCATAGACTCACGTGGATACAAAGCCCAATTAGCACTATTTTGTGAGTAGAACAATGGCAATAGATCGGGGATTTTTGGCCATAAAGTGTACAGAGCAAAAAAACATATGCTCATTGTCATTAGTATCGTAACAATCGAGAACCCATTTACAAAAACCCTCCAAAATGGGAGATTCTCAAACAACCGTTCTATACTGGAAAGTTTATGTTTGAATGCATACCACCCTTCGAGTTTTCCCGCCTTTATTTCTAAAGCCAGCTGCTCATTTCCTTGTACTTGTGTATGCTCTCTATCGTTAATTTGTTTTTCGAATATACTCATTGGAATGCTTATAGTGATGGAATTATAGTACAGATTTTCGACTATGTACTTAAAATTTTGAATATTTCCAATTCATATGCAACTATAGTAGGATCTTGCAACTCATAAAGAACATAATCTATCACGTTGAATAACAATACTCTATCGTTGAGTATGAACTTTATAAGTACGTCCACTTTATTTTTGTCTATCGGATGATCATCAACTTCTACCGATTCATATGTATTTACAGCTGATTCAAGAAATTTCCTTAGTTCAGGTTTCACTTTTTTCATTGTTGAATTCGAATAAAGAATCTTTAACTGATCTGTGGCTGTATCTAGATTTTTCATATGCTCAAGAATTTCAACTAATCCCTCAATCTTCCTGATTGATTTGCCACCATAGTGTACATTGTACAATTCACGTAGATCTTGAAATTGATTCTCAAGACTCTTAAGGTTGAATGAAAAATCATTCTTATATGAATATGCTTTATCAAGAAGATTCTCAGGTGATGTTGCTTGGTAGAATTTACTTTTTCCTTGCATTATCTCTTGCACAAGATTCAATTCTATAAGCTTTGGAACATACTCATAACATGAGGTTCGAGGGATTTCAGTTTCCTTTGCAACATCTATCATCCTCATTCGGCCAGCTTTAAGCAGCGTCATATAGATAACTGCCTGTTCTTCAGAAAGTCCAAGATTTTCAAAAATAGGACGAATATCCATTTCTACTGTATAAAAATTCCTATATCCTCACCATTTCTTGGTGTGAGCTTTGTTTCATCTACCTCTTTTACTTGAGCATTTAACTTATCCTCCAAGTACTCAATAGTTACTGGGTACGATCCATCTCCAAATACTACCACAATTATCTCTTCTTCGAAATCTGGTGTAAAAGCTATTTCGGATATTGTTAGCGAATTTAATGGAGGATCAAGCTCTAGCCATTCTTCCACTGCAAGTGGAAGTTCTTCTTGAGTCCCACTTGAAGTGTACAATGCAACATCTGCTTCTTCAAAATAAACAGAAGGATATGAAAATATTGATTCAAGATATTGCTTTACTTTAAAAAAATCATCTTCTTTACAACAATCATCAGCGTAAGCAACAGGCGTTAAATAAAAGCCAGGACGGGTGTGTTTTCCATATGGAGGACTAAATGATGGCTTTACCATATAAGCATTCTGCCCACCTATCGTATCATCAAGTACTAAATTGTACACATTTGCATTTGCGACATTATCTAAAAATGAAACTCCAGCCACAATCTCATCCAATGTAATTTCAGAGTATAAAGCGTTATCTCGGAACGAATTATAGATTTCAAAAATTTTAGCTGGATCTGATAATCCTTCTGAAATAATTTGATCTTTTACCGCTTCTATAACAATTTGCTGTCTACGTGCTCGTACAAAATCAGAAGTACTTTTACGCGAACGAGCATATCTTAGAAGCTCCTCTGAACTGAGAAATTGATACCCTTTTTGTAACTCAAAATACTCAAAATGATCTCCTACGGGGTAATATTCATACACGTTTTCCGGAATATCAATCCATAACCCATTTTCTCCGTCTCGATTTTCTCCTATTACTTCAAAGAAATCATAAAATGTTTCAAATGAAACTAATGCAAAGTAATGATTTTCAAATCCTGTCACTTCTTCAGTGTATTTCATCATCAGACCAACTCCCCCGTTTTCGCACATTCCGTTTTGACCAGCAGCATATAGCCGATTGATTGCTTTGTCATACTCTTGAGTAGTGCAAGATTCATCTATTGCAATCCCGGTATCCCTAGGTATACTTATCATAAACAAATTATTTGCATTATAATCATATACTAATTGGATTATTGTATCTGTGTGAATATCTTTCCCTGTGAATTCCTCACCATCAAATCGTAATTCACGACTATCTATCCCCATAATTAATGCAGTTATATAACCATTTGAGTGGTTAATGTTGCGTATAGCTCTATTTTCAAGCAGTCTAATTGTTGTTTCTATTGGGTTGGAAAAAAACTCTGCTCTGTGTTCAAATGAATACATCCAAGAGCCTAAATACGTTCCAAAAAACACGCAGAAAAATAGCACTACAAAAAAATAACGGAATTTCCATAATGACTTTTTAAATGCTACATTCGACATACTGTAAAACTAGTAATGTATAATAAAAAAGATTTACTTTATGCTGTATCAGGATACCATCACCAATTAGTAAAACGAAGATTTATTATAGTTATTTCAAAAATATACCATCATGCTGGAAATTTCCGATATCCACGTAGAAGCCAATTCCACAAAGATTCTTAACGGCGTCACCCTCCAAATTAAACCCGGCGAAATTCACGTATTGATGGGACCAAATGGATCAGGAAAAAGTACATTAACAAGCACCCTCATGGGTCATCCCAACTACGAATGTACACATGGGAAAATAGTACTTGATACTATTGATATTACTGAAGCAGAACCCCATGAACGTTCTCGAGAGGGACTTTTTGTTGCTATGCAATACCCTACTGAAGTCCCTGGTGTGAATCTTATGAATTTCTTACGACTTGCTTACAATGCTAGGCAACCCGAGAGTAAACAACTTCCTGTATTCAAATTTAAAAGATTATTTAAGGAGAAACTAGACTTCCTTGGCATGTCCGAAGACTTTATGAATCGAAATTTAAACGAAGGTTTTTCAGGAGGAGAAAAGAAGAAAGCCGAGATCCTTCAACTAGCAGTTTTAGAACCTAAGTATGCGATTTTGGACGAGACTGATTCTGGACTTGATGTAGACGCTTTACGAATTGTGTTTGAAGGAGTTCAAAAAACTATATCTGAGTACAAAAAAATGGGGGTACTTATTATCACTCATTATGAAAGAATTTTCGATTATATTTCACCCGACCATGTTCATATTATGAAGGATGGAAAAATAATTACATCGGGAGGTATGGAACTCGTTAAACATATTCACGAAAAAGGTTATGAGTAATCAACACCAAAAAACAAATGCAGGAACAATTCTTGATGATGAGGTTCGCATTGCAAAATCAATTAATTCAGACTATACAGAAAAGTTTGGTTTTAAAGATAATCATGCTAATACTAAAGATCTTGGAAAAGGCATCTCAGAAGAGATTGTAAGAAAAATTTCAGCATTAAAAGAAGAACCGGAATGGATGCTTGCAAGAAGACTAAAAGCATATGAAGAATTTATGAGTCGACCTACTCCACAGTGGGGAGCAGATTTGAATGAAATTGATTATCAAAATATCCATTATTTTGTTCGTGCAACAGATAAACAAGGGAGAACATGGAACGAAGTCCCGGATAATATTAAACAAACATTCGAACGACTAGGGATCCCACAAGCAGAACGAAAATTCCTAGCAGGAGTAGCATCCCAGTATGAATCAGAAGTTATTTATCATAAGTTAAAAGATAAATGGACCAAACAAGGAATCATATTCGAGGATACTGACACTGCTCTTAAGAAATATCCTGAGCTATTTGAAAAATACTTTGGAACTATAATTCCCTACGCTGATAATAAATTAGCTGCACTAAATACTGCCGTATGGTCTGGAGGGACATTTATTTATGTACCAAAAGGAGTAAAAGTTGAACTTCCATTACAGGCATATTTTAGAATCAATGCTCAAAATATGGGCCAATTTGAAAGAACACTAATCATTGCAGATGAAGATTCTGAGGTACATTACATTGAAGGGTGTACTGCCCCAACATATACAACTGATTCACTTCATGCTGCTGTTGTTGAAATAGTCTGCAAACCTCGCTCACGAGTTCGTTATACAACTATTCAAAATTGGTCGAGCAATGTATACAACTTAGTAACTAAGCGTGCCCATGCATATGAATCTGCCACTATGGAGTGGGTTGATTGCAATCTTGGTTCTAAGGTAACAATGAAATATCCGTCTGTTCATTTACTGGGGCGAAAGGCACATGGTGAAGTTCTCTCTATCGCACTAGCGGGGAAAAACCAACACCAAGATGCCGGTGCAAAAATTATCCATAGAGCACCAGATACTTCCTCAGTTATTACTTCCAAATCAATCTGTAAAGATGGAGGCAGGGCTAGTTATCGAGGATTATTGAAAATTCAGAAAGGTGCAAAACGATCAAAATCTCAAGTAATTTGCGATGCATTGATTTTGGATAATATCTCTCGAACTGATACTTATCCTACGAATGAAATTGATGAGAAAGATTGCCACTTAGGACATGAGGCGAGTGTGAGTAAGGTTTCGGAAGAACAGCTTTTTTACCTAATGTCTCGTGGACTTGATGAAGCCGAAGCATCTGCACTAATAGTATCTGGATTTATTGAACCAATTGTAAAAGAATTACCAATGGAATACGCTGCTGAGATGAATGCCTTGATTCAAATGAGTATGGAGGGGTCAGTTGGCTAATATCAATCAAATAATAATTAGGTCTAAACTCCACCATATAATGCATCACTTATAGATCTTGCAACTAAATGTTCTAGTTTTTCCCGAGAATTGTATTCTGAGAAATCAATACCACATTGAGGTAACTCGACACCATAAATAATACCAGCATCCTTAGAGTCCTGTACTTGTGAAATAATTGGAAGCAGGATATCAATACCATCTTCAAGACGGAGTATATTATCTTGATTTTTTTGACAAAACTCACTTATTAGATAATTAAATCTGTGACCAATATTAGGGTTATCTTTTATAGCCTGACACATTATTAGTCTTTGAAGCATTTTTGCAGGGTTTAGTTTAAACCCATCAGAATTTGCTAACATATCTGACATCTTAACTAATGCAGTTTCTTCATCCATGTGGGCTATTTTCGACTGCCATACCGAAGCTTTAAGTAAATCGGTTATCATCTTAGCTTCAATTTTTGCACCATCTTCTGTCTTATCAGTACCAGTTAATATACTGTTAGCAATTGTTTTTTTATCCGGATCATAGTCCATAGTTAATAGACGTAGTTGATCTACGACCTTTGGATAATCTTTATACACAATCGAAAGATATGTAAACATTGCTTCCCTCGTATTTAATTTGTCTGCACATTCAACTCCTGCACCTTGCAGAACCTCATAAATATCTTCCGGTACATCATGTAACATACTCAACGTACCTACTAGAACCTGATCTATCCCCAATCTTTTTGCCTCGGTATTTGAAGTAATAAAAACTCGTTCGATATGTGCACTGTAATTAGTATATCCATTACCTTTCCGTACATCATCGCTGTGAACAAATCCAGCAATTTGAACTGCTTGAGCAATATTTTTGTCTCTAATGATTGAATGATATCCCCAAAAATTAGCCATCAGGGCTGTATGCCCAGCATTATACTTCCTCACTTGATCACTTGATATTTGAAGTTCTATGATTGGTCTAAGCTTTTCTACTAGTTGCTCCCCTTCTCCTACTTCTAGTGGACTTATCCAATCAAGAGATCCAGACGTTCGATCCATCAAGGCCATAAATCCACTATCTTGCATTTGTTTTGCTCTTGAGACCACAAATCTTCGACCTGATTGATCATTTGCCTGACAAATGAAATTTTTATAGCCCAAGTAAAATCCAGTATATATGGTATAGGCAAACCTCCTCAGACTGTTCGTTTCAGAAGTTATCTCGGGAGGAATCATTGGTGAAAATTCACTTATATTCACTATATAGTTATTATAAAATTTTCGGAATTATATCATCAAAATATATATCAACAAATTACATAAAGATATCAGCCTCCTTATAAATTGCTATAATACCTCATCATGAAAACACAATGGCTTGATTTGTCAGACAATAAAATAGATATCTCCGAAAATGCTCAGTATGTAGGGCTATTTATTGGTCGTGAAGGTGAAAAACTTGAGTCTTCACTATCATTTATCCATAATACCCCCGAAGTAGTCTCTAATATTCTAATAAAAGCAATACTATTTGAGAATTCATATGCAGACATCCTTGGAAATTTAGTCATTGGAACTGGCGCTCGTAACGTTGATGCCTACTTAAAGATTGATATATTACTCATGTCGAATAAGGCTCGAGCTCGAGCAATTCCAGGACTTGAAATTACAGAAGACGATGTAAAAGGAGGTCATGGTGCGACGGTTGGCCCTGTAGACGAAACACAGCTATTCTATTTACAATCGAAAGGGTTAAACAAGAAATCTGCGGAACGAATTCTTGCAGAAGGATTTATCAAAAGTGCATTGGAGCCATTTGGCAATGAAATCCCAGAAGAATTGGAAAAACAACTAAGTAAATTAAATTATCACTAGTAGGAACAAAATTGTATTTTGTTATTACGCAGAAAAAAAACATTATATGAATTTCCCATTACTTAAAAAGAATAAAAAATTACATTACCTTGATTCTGCGGCCACAACACACAAACCTAAGGAAGTAGTTGACCGCATTAAAAAATTCTATACACATGAAAATGCGAATGTACACCGAGGTATTTATGATTTGAGTGAACATGCTACACAAATGTACGAAGAAGCGCGTAAATCTATTGCAAATTTCGTACATGCAAAATCTGAACGTGAAATTATATTTACTAGTGGGACCACTGATTCAATAAATCTTGTAGGGTATTCTTGGATCTGGAAAAACGTATTTGAAGGAGACACTCTCCTCACTTCACAAATGGAACATCATTCAAACTTCATCCCTTGGCAACAAGCAGCGAAGCGCAAAGAACATGTTAGTTTTGAAGTCGTAAAGCTAACAGACAACTACCAACTAGACCTTGATGATCTGGAGGCCAAACTTAAAGCGCATCAACCCAAATTATTTGCAATTACACATATTTCTAATACTCTTGGGACTGTGAATCCAATCAAGGAGATAGTTGCAATAAAAGAGAGAGTCTCACCACATACAAAAATTCTTATTGATGGTGCACAAGCAGTTTCTCATATTCTAGTCGATGTACAAGATTTGGGAGTAGATTTCTATGCATTTTCAGGTCATAAGATGTATGGCCCAACAGGAATAGGAGTATTATGGGCACGTGAAGAAATCCTTACAGATACTATGTCTCCATATCGCTATGGTGGTGGAATGATTCGATCTGTAAACATAAGCGACAGCACCTGGGCTGATCTCCCAGAAAAATTCGAAGGCGGGACTCCAAATATTGCAGGAGCAATAGGACTCAACTCAGCTGTAGAGTTTATAGAAAAAATAGGATTTTCTCAGATTCAATCACACGAACATACTCTTATTGATTATTTTTTTAAAAAATTAGATTCGTACGAACACATTTCATTACATGGTTTAAAAGCATCAAAAGAAAGAATTGGTGTCTTTTCATTGACTATTCCAGGTGTTCATCCTCATGACATCGCTCAAATACTATCAAATAATAATGTAGCAGTCAGAGCCGGGCATCATTGTACACAGATTTTAATGCGAGATGTACTTAATGTTGTTGCAACCATTCGAGTAAGCTTTGGTATATACACAAAAAAGAACGACATCGATGCTTTTTTCAAAGGGATCGAAGATGTATTTAGATTATTTCCACCGTCATAGCTCAATGGATCAAATCTACCGACAACAAATACTTGATCATTACCAAAATCCTCAAAACTTTGGAGCACTTGAGAATGCTACTCACTCGGCAACATTAGAGAATCTTTCATGTGGAGACAAAATTACCATACACACATGTATTGAAAATGATCAAATTTCAGATATTTCATTTGAAGGTGAGGGGTGTGCTATTTGTATAGCTTCAGCATCTTTATTAACCGAGGAAGTACTTTCTAAATCGACTGATACAGTAGCTAATATGACATACGATTCTATTCAAGATTACTTAGGAATTACTCTCTCTCCCTCAAGAATCAAATGTGCCCATCTTGCACTTCTTACACTCCAAGAAGCGTTGAAGTAGTAAAAAAATACTATATTCGACTCATTTTCATTCTCTTTGCGCTATAATTAAATATATAAATTTGGATTTTTCCATTATATGCAACAAAATAACGATAGTATGTTGAAAAATATTCGTAAAGTTGCGCCAAAGCATTGTGATAATTGTGGGGCGAAATATACACCTCGTGATTTCAAAGTCCTTAAGTTGGTGGAAAATAGTGCTCTTATCCATCTTAATTGTTCTGCATGTGCAAATACGTATGTTATTAATGCATATGTGAACCAAAATGGGCTTTCAAGTCAACGAGTTCCGCTTATCTTGGATTTAGAATCAACAGATGAGGTGGAGAAATTTGCGCAACAGAATGCCATCAGTAAGAATAATGCTATTGATTTGTTCAATCTCTTATCGAACAACACCTCAATAGAGCAATTATTCAGTACAGATAAAAAACAAGACCAACCTTTACGTAAGGTCTAAATCTAATAAGCTCGATTGTGTTATAAAATCATTCGAGAATTCTTCTTTCGATGTACCAGTTATAAATACCTGGGCACCAGATCCTTTTACTACATCTTCAAGTCGTTTTCTATTTTTTTCATCAAGCTCAGCCATTACATCATCAAGCAGCATTACTGGCTTTTCTCCTAGGACATCTCGCAAATGATGCCACATAGCAAATTTAAAAATTAATGCTACGATCCTCATCTGTCCCCGGGAGCCAAATTCATGAATACTTATCTTTGGTTTAATATCTGATACATAGAAAAATGATATATCATCTCGCTGAGGTCCGTACAGAGTCATAGCTGCATTGAGTTCCTTATCCCTTCCTGCTAATAGTTTTTGTTCAAAAGCACTCTTTATTTCATCTATTCCATTTTCATAGCTATCGACCACCTTGGAAAGATAATCAAAATCAAGCGATTGCAAATCCTGGGCAAAGATTTCATGTGCTAATTTTTTGACAAATGGTAGTAACTCTACAAGAGTTGCGATCCGATACCCTATTATATCTGCTCCAAATTCAATTAATTTTTCATCCCAATACCCAAGTTGCTTTTCAGAAGCTTCACTGTTTCGGATCTGCTTAAGAAGCTTATTCCTTTGTTTCAAGGTTTTTGAATAATCACGTTCTAAGGTTGTAAACCCAGGCACGAGCATACCTACAAAGTCATCCAACATTGTTCTACGTACATCCGGTGAACCTATAAGGAATTCAATATCTGTGGGAGCAAATACAATTACTGGGAGAGTATGTTTAAAAGTAGTCTTCTGTCGAGGTACTTCATTTATAAAGTACTTTTTCTGTAATCTATCTTGTTCATTTGAAACTATTACACTTAAAGAATGTTCTTCGCCATTACTATCACTAAAAGTACCCTGAAGTTTCGTGAATGGATATGAAGCTCCCCATAAAATAAGATGGCGATCATCACTATGTCGTAATGATCGCCCTCTACTAAGATAGTAAATTGTTTCTAGAAAGTTTGTCTTTCCTAATCCATTGTCTCCAACTATAAGTGTGACTCCCGGAGAAAGTGTATATGTCCCCGATAAGTTCTTAAATTGCTGTAACGACAACGAATTTATATTCATACATTGATTACTTCCCCTCTACTTCTGACAAAATCCATTTAAGAGCTTTTTGACGAAGCATAACGTCTGCAACTTGTGCTTTTGCTCGAGGATTACTATATTCTTCTTTCATAGATTCATCTTCCAATTTCTCAATTTCAGCGTCTACTTCTTTTGGTTCTATTTTCATTCCATTTTCTCGGATGATTTTTATGAGTAGTAGATCTGTTGCAACTCTTTCGGACACATCAGATTTCCACTCTTTCCGTAATTCCTCCATTGAACTTTTTTGATTCCTTAGGAAATCATCTACATCTAGGTTCAAATCAGTAATTCTTTTTCTATAATCATTTTCGCGAGAGTCTAGTTCTAACTCAATAATTTTTTCTGGTACTGGAACTTTACTTGATTTTACTGCTTCTTGCAGAATATCAGCTTGATATTTTTCTTCAGTATACTGTTTCTTCTGACTCTCGAGCGTTTGTTTAATCACCTTCTTCAATTCATCTACAGTACTAATATTCTCCATCCCAAGAGTCTTTACCCATTCGTCATCAAGTTTAGGCTTTTTTGCTTTTTTGTCATCTGATTTCTTTTCAGATTCTTCAAGCATATTATCAATAACTTTCTGAATATCTTTATCAGTTACCTCTGCACTTTCTTTCTTTACCTTTATCTTAGAAATTTTCCCTAATTTAAATTCAGGAAATACAGTGAATTTAGCAGAAAACTCGATTCCTTCCTTTGGATCAAGCTTTTCAACCTTATAGTCCACTCGCGTTATTGGTTCAAGCTTTTCCTTTGCTACAATTTCACTTGTAATTTGAGGTAAGATTGCATTTAGCGTTTCTTCGTAAACCCGTGGTCCTAAGTGAGCTTTTGCAACATGCTCAGGGACATTCCCTTTTCTAAACCCCTTTATACTTAATTCTTTTGAAAGCTGTTTGAGCTTTTTATCTGACTCTTTCTCGAATCGAACATGATCAAGACTAATATGGAGTGCCATTTCTGAATCATCTCCCATTTCTTTTTTATACGAATAATCGTCTGCCATACCTAATTTTTTGTAATATTAAACGCGGTATTATAGCACTTAGGAGATATTCTCACACAGACTTATTCTTCTTCCGAATCAGAATGTAGTGACGGATCATCTTCATCTAAGTCCTCATCATCGTCAGAAGAATCTGGTTCATCATCGTCTCCAACGTATTCATCTATGAAATGATCAAGAGATTCATCATCATCATCGTCAAGGTAATCGGTTACCCCACCAGAAACTCCATCATCGTCATCATATGGCCAATCGCCGTAATCATCTGCCATATCTATTACTGTAAAAAATAATATGTACTAGAGTAGTACCCAATGGAACCAGATTAAATGATAGAATCCCGGATTGTCAAGCGAAATTTGGCTATTTTTTATTGAAATCTTTTAACCTCAAAACCGATTTACATAGTACATTGCATTAAGTATATAATCGTGATATACTATTGCTATAAGATTAAAAACTTCCATGGGACCATTAGAACAATTTGCTAACAATCAAGAATTTATTGCTAGTTTATGGGCAAATAAAGAAGAGCTCGGTACTGCATTAATTATCTTGGCAACAACACTCTGCGTACTTTGGTGTTTACCAGGGGAATCTAGTGAAAGTGATGTAGGTGAGGACACTCCTCCAATCCAACCACCACATAATGATAAGCAATAAGTAGAACCTTATACTCAATCTCTACCTAAATCACAAGACTCTCACTGTTATGAGAGAATAGCACTACTTCTAAATGAGCTGAGTACTTAAGTCCTTCACGGAGCATAGTGAATACCAAGATGAGCAAATAAAGGATTCACATAGGTAGAATAATCTATATGCTTCTAATCCAACCCCGCTTTCAGGTCGATAACACTATTTGGATTGAGGTGAGATATATAGATTGAATGATACAATAACTGAAGTTTCGATCGAAATTATTACCCTTCTTTTCTATATACCCTCTATAATAGAATCGTTTCATTCATTTCTCATATCTATTTTAAATGATTTCCACAATTCTTTTCGACTGGGATGGATGTATTGTAAATTCTTTACCTACGTGGCTGAGTGCATACCATACCGTTCTACAAAACTTTGCAACCGACATATCTGATAAAGAAATAGTTAGCAAATTATTTGGTAAATGGAATGCTTGGGAATCTGTAGGCATACCCAAAAAATATGTCCCTTTGTGTAATCAGGAACTTTCACGTATTGTATTCGATGGAATAGAAAGTACTCCTCTCCACACCGAAGTGAAAGAAACATTGGGAGAGCTCTATGAACTTGGGGTTACCATGGGAGTTATCACGACTAATCGGCGAAAAATAATCGAGAGACACATGCATCACCTAGGAATACAATCTCTTTTTGATATCGTTATAACTGCTGATGATTGTTCTCGTCATAAACCCCACCCTGATCCAATTTTAAAAGCACTTGATACACTCAACTCCCCAGGTGATAAAACTCTTATGATTGGAGATTCACAGCACGATATCCTAGCTGCTAAAAATGCTGGAATACCGAATTGTATTTTTTATCCAGAGCCAAATCAGTTATTCTATAAACGGTCAGAATTGGAAGCTCTTAAACCAACTTACTTTATTGAACAAATGTCTTATCTTGTTTCAATTGCACAGAAAGAAAAACTACCCATACCAATTGTAGATGAATTAGCCGATGATTATATTGATGGCGAGAGCATAGAAGATGGTGAGTAGGAATATTTTTCTTTAGTATTTTTATGTAATTCAAAAAACTAACTATGACACAAAAAGGGAAATTTATCATCATTGAAGGAACTGATGGTTCTGGCAAAACGACACAGTTAGAAGAACTTAAAGATTATTTAGAGACACAAGGAACAACTGTAAAAGTAATTGATTTCCCCCAATATGAAGAGTTCTGGGGATCTATGGTAGGACGATTTTTGTCAGGCGAATTTGGGAAATTAGAGGATGTAAATCCATATATAATTGCCCCTGCATATATGCTTGATCAAGCAACACAAAGTAAAAATATTATTGAGTGGATAAACAAAGGATATATCGTTCTATCAAACAGGTATGTTACTTCGTCTATGGCACATCAAACATGTAAATTTTCCAATACAGAAGAACAAAACAAATTCCTTTCTTGGCTGACTGAAGCTGCGTACAACCACATTGGACTCATCAAAGAAGACATCACAATCGTACTCTCTGCTGATCCCAAAATATCAAAAGAGTTAGCACAGCAATCAAAGCATCGAAAAACAAATTACACCAGAGGAATAGATATTGCTGAAGACCATGAAAGTCATATCTCTGACTCTGCACATATGTATAAATCTCTTTGTGAACGATTCGATACATGGCATTTAATTGATTGTATGAATGACTCGAAAATCGACTCAATAGAAAATATTCATAAAAAAATAGTTGCCCTTATTACAGATATTCTTTAATATTTCTATACAGCTTTTAACTATATACACCAAATTATTATGAATGAAGCCCAATTACATGACCTCGAGAATTTAACAGTAGTAGTATTTGCAGGTGCACATTACGGTAATAACCCAGATCACCAATATGTTGCTTACGAAATGGGAAAACTAATAGCAGAAGCTGGGTATGAATTGGCGAATGGAGCCGGTGATGGACTCATGGAAGAAGTAAGTAAAGGCGCGAAAGAAGCAGGTGGGAAAGTTTTTGGTGTTGGGCTAAAAGGATTCACTCCTAATCAATACCTCGATGTATATCATGAGAGAGTTGGTATTCACTCTAGACAAAGCTATTTATTTTCAAAAGGCGATGCTTTTATTTGTCTTCCAGGTGGAATGGGAACACTGTACGAAATCATGGAAATATCCGAACTCAAGAAATTAGCTGAAGTTGAACCTGAGCCAGTAATCATTATCAACCACGAAGGGTTCTATGATGATTATAAACACCAGTTAGAAAGAATGAGATCTACTGGATTCATCCCAAATAGCATAGAACAATTTGTTGAATTTGTATCGACTCCTGCGGAGGCTATGGAAGTTATCAACAACTTCTACAAAAAATGGGAGCAACAAACAAAAACTGAATCAGCTAATAACAGTACCACCTAGGAATGTAATCAGCTCTAGTATTTTAGCTTTCATTTCTCCATAGACTTCAAATTTAGTCTCTATTCTAAAATTTGCAGTGCGTAGTTCTGGTTCATCATAGAAAAATACCGTAATGCCGAAGTATTCGCGTTCAGTCCCCTCAAGCTCGCTATAAGGCATCCTGAATTCCCGTTCTACAATAGGCAAGGACTCCTCAGAAAACTGTGCAGTTACCGTTGCCATCACAGTATCTTCACTTTTTCTATTAGCTTCATCTTGTGCTATCTTTTCAGGGTTAATTGTTTGGGGGACCCCTTCTGGTGGGGAGGAAGAATTAAACATACTACAATAAAGACTTGATGTATTTTATTACAGCGGCTCTTCAAGAAATACAACTGTTGATCCTGGGTTGACTGTATAGCTAGTCCTATCTACCGGTTTATCATCAACGAAGATCCTCCACCTATGAGTCGTCGGATTTATCCTATACCCACCCAACTCAATAAGGATTGATTCTGATGTTGTTGTCTCATAATCAAGGGTAAAATCAGGCTCAACAATATTAAGGTTAATAAGAAGATTCAAAATTGAACCACCATCAACAGTTTCTACCGCATATGCTCTTGGTTCAGAATTAGATAAAGATTCAACAATAAAAATAACTGAGCCTTCTGGTGTCATATCTTTTGAGACGAATTCATATTCATACCCATCAAGCTCTTCAAATGTACTCCTATTATCAACTTTCCCTGTTCCTTTAAACATAGTCCACCCAATGAGACCAATAATCACAACAATAATTAGGATAATAAACCAAGGTTTCATAAATGGACTTGTAATAGTTAGGGTAAGATTAGTACAAACTATATACTATAGTGCAATACTACCTCATTTGTTGATAGTTGCCAAGTTTCTACCAAATTAAAATAGGTATTTTGATCACCTCCTAATCCTTTAATGCCTGATCCAAGAATTACTGGGGCAATAGTGATATATAATTCAGTTACGAGGCCAGCTTCCAAAAATGCCGTATTTACTCCACCACCCCCTATGAGAGCAACGGTTTTTATATCCCTACCTTCAAGGTTTTCTACTAAATCCTCTGGTGCACCGGAAAAAAATTCTACAGTACCATGATTATTTATATATCCTTTGTACTGAACAGGATCTCTTGTTAATACAATGCTGTGCCTATTTGAAAATGCTTTAGGTGGCATACTTTCAAATGTTTTCCTTCCCATAACCATCGTCCCAATTTCCTTTGTTTTGTCTCTGAAGAATTGCTTATCTTCTTTTGTTCCCCATGAAAGATCGTCGTTTTCATCTTTCGCAATATAGCCATCTAGTGATTGTAGAAGGATAAGTATAATATTCATAGCATTCGATCCCGAGCACGTCCTGGGACCTTTTTCATCGTAATATCTAATCTATAATTCTTAAATTAAACAGCCATTTCAGCCTTAATACTCGGATGTGCCTTATAATCTTTTAATGCAATGTCACTCATTGTGAATTCATTTATATCAGTAACTTCAGGATTTAATTCTAATTTAGGCAGTGGGTACGGATCTCGTGATAACTGCTCCTTTACTTGGTCTACGTGATTGAGGTAAATATGAGCATCACCAAGCACATGAATAAACTCACCTACCTCAAGATTAGTTACCTGAGCAATCATATGTAGTAATAATGAGTACGAAGCAATATTAAATGGTACACCTAGAAACATGTCGCAACTTCTTTGATACATTTGCAATGATAATTTACCCTCTGCAACATAAAATTGGAACATCACATGGCATGGAGGTAGCGCCATTTGATCTAACTCGCCAGGGTTCCAAGCTGAGACGATAAGTCTTCTATCATCTGGTTTGTTTTTTATTCGCTCTATAATTTCAGCAAGCTGATCTACCGTTGTGCCGTCAGGTCTTTGCCATTTTCTCCATTGTACGCCATACACTCTCCCCAAATCACCTTCAAATTTTGCTTTTGGTTTCCAATAATCAGCCTCGGCATTCCCGTCCCATATATGAATCCCCATATCATTTAATTTTTTATTATCACCACTTCCGCTTATAAACCATAAAAGTTCACCTTTTACCCCTTTAAAAAACAATTTTTTGGTTGTAACAGCTGGAAATCCTTTTGATAAATCATACCTTTGCTGCATCCCAAAAACTGAAATAGTCCCCACACCTGTCCGATCCTCTTTTTTTACGCCATTTTCAAGAACAAATTGGAGGGCATCTAGATACTGTTTCATTGATTACTATTCTAAGATATAACTAAAGTCTCAACTTTTTTCTTTAAATCTTCTAATGTTCCGTCATTTGAGATCTCTATATCAGCTAGTTCCATACACTTTAATACATTCTGTTCATTCTCACCATTTCCTTTACCTAAATCTCGCTCTGCAATCTTTTTAAATTCCTCAAATGTTGTATCCTGTTCATTATACTGTCCTTTTCTCTCTACTGCTCGTTTATATCTAACCTCCAAAGGAGTATCAACTGATATTACGAAGAGCTCATCTCCATACTCCTCCTGTAGTACAAGAATTTCATTATGATTACGAATACTCTCAAAAACTATCTTTTTACTTTGGTCAACACCATCCTTTTTTAATTTCTCGATAGCTAATTTTGATAATACTCCAGGTCCTTTTAAATTTCTCAAATCATCCCCCACATCTTGCAATATAATTCTTGTTCGCTCTAACCCTCTTCTTTCTACCTCATCATACAGTCCCTGACTAATTTTATATCTGACATAACCAAACTCTTCAATGAGAATATCAGACACTGTAGTCTTACCCGCACCAATTGGCCCGACAATTGCAATATACTTTTTCATACACGTATGTAATTAAAAATTCTTATTCATCTGACTCGCCTGAACCTCACGTGATCCATAATATTTACTATTTAGATCTTTATGACCATATGGTTTCGCTGCTTTGGAACTTAATTCATAGAATGCTACCTGTGCTATTTTCATCCCTGGATATAGTTTAATTGGCAGGCTATTTGTATTGAATAATTCGAGAGTGATATTAAGAGAATTTCCAGGATCTATAAATCCTGCAGTTGTATGAATAATCAATCCCAATCGTGCGAGGCTGCTCTTTCCCATAATTTCAATACAATGCTCATCATCACATCCAATAAAATCATGCGTCACGCCTAGTGCAAATTCTCCTGGATGTAATACAAAAAAATCATCTTTTTTATCCAAAATGATCTTATTCATGAATTTATCAACCGGTTTTTTGGGGTCAATCGCTTCGGTTAGATGACGATCGAATGTCATAAATTGATTTCCGAGCAGGACATCATAGGTTGCAGGCTGGAGACGGTTTTCATCAAAATCTTCTATGGTGATTGCACCATTCTCAAGGGCCTTCTTTATATCTACATCTGAAAGCATAATCTAATCCGTAATAGTAAAAAATTGGGAAACACCAAGGCAGTATAAGTGAAACTTTGATCTTCAATTACTATAACAATCATTATTTTTGAGAACAACTTATTATCGGGAAATTCATGGGATTAGACTACTATGTCTTGTATCCATTCAATTTCATATTTACCCCCTTTATGCGACAAAACGCCTACTAGATCTATTCTCCAATCAATATCGTAGAGAGCATTTTTCATAAGCCATGCTTCAGCTGTACGGAGTAATGTCTTTAATTGAGAATAGGATAGAAGTTCAGCAACATCAACTAAATTATTTGTCCTTGTTTTTACCTCTACAAATATAACTTCTTTCTCGTTTTCTTGTCCTACCTCCTGCATAAAAATAAGATCAAGCTCACCTCCCCAAATCGTAAAATTTTGATCTACTAATACCAGCCCTTTCTCCTCCAAATATTTTTGTGCTTTATCTTGCCCCATTTTTCCTTTTCTCTTACGCTCATCTTTCATATTGTGCTATCACTCTAAATGTAAAGAATAAGTAATTATGACACTAAAGCGAAAAGCCAAACAATGGACTAGACTACAAATTAGGAGAAATACTATATATTGATATAATCTGCCATGGAACCACTTACACCAAATCAAATTGATCAATTATTAGAAAAATTTAAAGCTTCTACTCCAGACAGAGTCCCTTTATGCAAAGCCCCTCAGTGAGTAGATGGATTATGTCCACTTAGCACTATCTGTGGATCAAAGAGTACTGATTACTTTGTTTGTATGTTTATTAGGATCTATACAAGACATTCCCGAAACGGCACACTTATTTCATAAAACTAACTAAGTATTTTTTGAATCCACATACAATATATTTGCTGCAACATGTGCAATGGGAAGAAATAGCATATTTATAAATGGAATAGAGAAAAGAAAGGCAGTTATCAACGCAAAAGGACCAAAAAGTAGTCCATTATCCGCCAATAATTGAAGTTTTTTCCTAAACGAAAATCCCTTTCTTGAATTCGCTTGATCCGTTAAATCAAGCATTGTCATAAAACTAAGTACTATGAAATTAAACACTGTGAATGCGATATTTCCAACTACAGGTATGAAATTTAACAGCAGGCTTGGAATAAAAAATATAATACTGACCATGAGCTTTGCTATTTCGAATTTAATGGCTCGCCATGTTTCAAAAAGAATAAGCTTTACCCCTTTGTAGTGAAATATGTCTTGAATATCATTTTCATCGAGTAGTCGATCAATAATAAATGCATTAAATGGAGCCGCTACAATCATCCCAATAGAAAGAAATATAAATACTGAGAGAATAAGGGCAATAACTGTTGCTGCAGCTCGCAAAACATTTACTACGAATGAGTATTCAGCGAATAAATCTATTGAAAGTAGCCGATTAACTTGATCAACGCCAAAACTTTGCACATACGCGAAGAATGCAATAATTAGGACAGTATTAATTACATATGGAATTAATATAAGTAACCATGTTCGTGGATGAGATAAGATATAGGAAACACCACGAATTGGTGCAATAAGCGAATGTAAAATCATCTTTAGAATATTTGGCAATTGCCTCATTTCTAGAAATCCCCCCACATTATATGGATATCAGAATGCTCTAGAAGTTTAATTGCGGGAAATTCTTCAATTGACTTCTGCGGATTCTGTAATTGTTCCCAAATCTCTTTTTTGCCTTCTCCTCGAAGGTAAACAAGCAGTGTTTTTGTTTTCATAATGACAGGAAATGTAACTGAAAACCTATCAAGCACATCGAACTGCTCAGTTTGAGTGTGCACAGCCAATTGTTCTTCCTCATGCAATGCATCTACACCGGGAAATAGTGAAGCCGTATGTCCATCTGGACCTATTCCCAGACAAGCGATATCTAATGAAATTCCATTTAGTTTTTGGCTATACTCTGCCACTACTTCTTCGGTAGTTGGAAGTTCTGTTTGGAAATAACTAAACCCTGAAATTTCATCGACATTTTCAATAAGATATTCATGTATCAACTTCCTATTTGAATGTTCATGATCACCCGGAACGTATCGTTCATCAATTTCCAATAACTCTACATTTGAAAAATTATTTGGAAATTGATCCGAGAGATATTTATACAATAGTTTATTTGATCCCCCACTTAACCCGATATACACTTTTCGAGTAAGATTGAGATATGGTGTCACAATAGAAGCACACGCCTCATGGAAAGATTCTTCAGAAGTACTTCTACTGAAATGAACTCCATCTTTGTTTCCATCGCTTTGGTATTCAAATCCCATATTCTCTAGATCGTTTTCTGGTCCATTACTTACAAGTCCCATTTTATTATTAATAATAACTAAATTTTAGGCATCATACCATGAGAAATTATCTTGATTTGGTAACTGTTCATATCCCTCTGGTCCTTGGGAATTGTCCTTATAAAGCGAAGGTGGAATTTTCTCTTTTGCAATAAATTCGATTATGGAATCGACTATCCTCCACGATGCAATAATTTCTTCAAAGCTTACAAAATTTTTCTGATTATTTTGCATAACTTCATACAACAACTGCCCATGTTCATTTAAACACACATCATCCATACACGCTAAGCTCTTACCAAGAACCATTTTAGACTCTTCCGAATGCGATGCATCCACAAATTGTACTTCTACCTCTTGGGTTGGTTTCATATGAAATACTAACCTATTTGGAGGATCATTTTCATTCTGAAAAGCGAACTTTTCAAATTCAACTATAATCGTTGTCTTTGTCGTATCCAACTTCTTTCCTACTCGCAAATAGATTGGTACTTTATACCAATCTTGTCTATCAATAAAAAGCCTAAGAGCTGCATACGTAGTAGCTTGTGTATGCGGATCTGTATCTTTCTGTCCTGCATATGATTCATACTGCCCTATGACAATATTAGATTTATCAGGATAGAATCGAAGTGCAGATAAAATAGTATCTTTTTCAATTCTAATCTGACGAGCAGAATCCGATACCGGAATTGACATAGTCACTAACGCAAGCATCTGAAACATATGAGATTGCACCATGTCGCGAATAATACCTACTTGCTCGAAGTACCCCAAACGTTGATCTGCCCCATAATTCTCATGAATTGTAATTTGAATATTTGAAATTTCCTGTCCTCTTAAGATTGTACTAAGTATTCTATTTGATTTACGTAATTCAAAAATACTCTGCATAGTATTTTTACCTAGGTAGTGATCGAGTAGAAATACCTGATCCTCAGAAAAATTACTTCCAAGGACATGGTAAAGCTGCTCGGCTGAGGATTCGTCATATCCAAAGGGTTTTTCGACAACTAGACGTATATCCTCATCATGTGTATCACGTATATCTGAAAGATTAACGATAATATCTTTAAAAACATTTGGAGGTACCGATAAATGTGCCACATGCGTTGCATCTTCGACCTTTTCACCAATTGTA
>JAGQLH010000003.1:21134-29225 GCA_020429465.1 Candidatus Dojkabacteria bacterium
CAATTGTATTTGATAAAAACTCTCTAAACGTTTTAAACGAATCTAATTGATCATACTGACCCGCAAAGTAGTACGTATTTTCTAAAATAGTATCTAAAATTTCATTTTGAACTGAATCGCCATGTTCAACACGCGCACTCTCTCTTAAGTACTCTCTAAACTCCTCATTAGAAAATTTACTCCGGGCAAAGCCGACTAATGTGAATTTTTCAGGTAATTTTCCCTGAGCTGCTAATGCATATATACCTGGAAATATTTTTAGACGCGTGAGATCTCCCGAAGCACCAAATATTGTTAATACTACTGGTTTTGACATTAATAATTTCAAATTAATTTATATAGTCTATACTTTTACGATATTTTACATTCATTATAGCGGAAACAATCTGTAGTGTGATCATTAACCATTCCAACCGCTTGCATAAATGCATACATAATTGTAGGACCAACGAATTTAAACCCTCGCTTTTTCAAATCCTTACTTAAACGTTCTGATTCATTTGTAGAAACAGGAATACCTTTTACTTTTTCCCAAGAATTGAGCATTGGCTCACCCCCAACAAATGACCAAATATAATTACTAAATGAACCAAATTCTCTTTGGATTTTGAGGACCATTTGAGCATTAATAATTGCAGATCTTACTTTTAATTTATTTCTTACAATACCAGCATTTTTTAATAACTGAATTTCATCCTTCTGTGAGTAATTTGCAATCTTCTTATAATCAAAACCGTCAAATGCTTCGCGATAAGCATCTCTTTTACGCAAAATTGTTATCCAACTGAGTCCAGCTTGTGCCCCTTCTAATACTAAGAACTCAAACAGTTTTTGATCATCGTATACTGGAACTCCCCACTCCTCGTCATGATACCTTTGGTATAAGGGATCGTCACCACACCAAGTGCATCTATTTTTTTCCATTATCCTATGTTAAGAATTACTACTGTATAGCAACCCATAGTTGACTTACAGGTAAAAATAGTCGAATATTAATTACTGCTATTTATTATTGCATAATTATGAGCAATTTCTTATTTAATAAAAAGATACTAGCAATTACTGCAATCTTTTTTACCGTACTACTAACGTTTGGCTTTTCAATCAAGGCCAGCCAACCTCAGTATTTTGCTGATGTTAATCAAGATCATAGCCTCGCACCATATATTTCTGAAGCTGCCGAACTAGGAATTGCTTCGGGATACTCAAATAGCACTTTTTTGCCTGATACTCCTGTAACTCGGGGAGAATATGCAAAAATGATTGTGAACAGTGCTGAACTCATTGAAAATCATTTCTGTAGCCAGTTTAAAGATGTTCCTGATGACCATTCATTAGGTGAATATATTGAAACACTTCGCTGTTATGGAATCGTATCTGGATACGAAGATGGTACTTTTAAGCCAGACGAACCAATTACACGTTCTGAAGCAGTAAAAATATCTGTTAATACTGCACGTGTTTCAACCTCAGGAGATGAATTTAATCAAGTTAGTAGCGCTGTTCCTTTTTCTGACATATATTTATACGATCCATTCTATGATTACGTATACACAGCCTATGCTAATGGAATTATAAATGGAAATCCTGACGGAACATTTGGAGGTAACGAAACAATCACACGAGGACAATCATCTAAGGTAGCTGTTGAATTAAGTAGACGTGTACGTCCTCCAGGAGGTGGAGGTAGTGGTGGTGGAAGAACCCCTACACCAACTCCAACAAGTACTACGACACCTACACCATCTCCGACTGGGACTATAACAACTACACCGACTCCGACATCGACTAATACACCAACGCCTACGCCTACAGCAACAAATACATTAACACCTACACCTACCGTAACAAGTACTTTGACACCTACCCCGACAGCGACACCTACACCATCGGGCACACCTACACCAATACCAACGCCAAGTACTAACGAACGAGTGGTCTTAGCTTTGGGTGATATTGTTTGCGCTCCGGGGGAGCCAGTTACCGATTCAACGTGTGTACATCAAAATCTTGCGGATTTAGCCATCGGTGATAATGCAGTGGTAACACCGCATGCATTCCTAGGACTTGGTGACCTTCAATATGATGATGGAACATATGCTGAATTCATGGGAACAGGTGGGTACAATGACACATGGGGTCCACTGAAATCAATTTCTTTTCCAGTTCCGGGAAATCATGAATATAGGGATCAATCAAATCCACCAGGATATTTTCAATATTGGCAAGGACATATGGCAGGGAATGAACAATCTCCATGGTATGATTTTATACTTGGGAAATGGCATGTAATAGCACTAGATTCTAACTGTTCTGTTTCTTCTGTTGGAGGATGTAACCCAGGTTCAGAACAATTTGAGTGGCTAAAAACAACACTTGAAAATGAAGATCCAAATCAATGTACTTTAGCATTTATGCATCATCCTAGAATGACCTCTGGTGCCCAACACCGAGGTAACCAATCGGTAGCTGCTATGTTTGAATTACTCAATACTTATGAAACAGATATCGTATTGGCAGGACATAGTCATAACTATGAGCGATTTAACAAAGTAAATGGATCATTATCACCAGATCAAGAAAATGGGATTAGACTTTTCGTATCGGGTGCTGGGGGTGCAAACAAAGATGGATTTGGAACCACCGACCCAAATAGTGCGGCTCGAACGACATCATATGGACTCCTCAAACTTACATTAAAAGAATTTTCATATGATTGGGAATTTTTGAAAGATCCAGCAGATCCTTCAGATCCAAATTTCACTGACATAGGAAGCGAGTCGTGTAATTTCACAAACTAATAAAAGCAAAGATTAGGGGGAGTAATACTTCACTGTATCTCCCTCTAACTTTAACCAATATCCCAAATGTGGATAAAGCAAATAATCATTTCCATAAAGCTTTCCTTGTGAGTACACCATATTTGTATATTGACCATTTCCCCATTTAGATATGACACTGACAGGAATCTCCTGTTCATTCATTTTCACGAGTGTATTCTGTCCTTGTAACTGATCGGATCCGGTTTTATAGAAACTCCTTAAGTTCCATCCAGGCTCCAATTCTATGGCTACAGAAGTTTCAGGGACTTTTCCAGCTAGCTTTGTAACAGTGGATCCGTAATGTCGGATAAAATAGCCTTCCCCAGGTATGATATGAAAATCATTACCAAATGAAATATCCCCCCCACTCAAGTCAGTTCTCCTACTTAAGACTACAAATTCTCCACCCCTATAGGTAACAATTTGAGTAGCTTGTCCCCCTTGTATAGTAATCTCTTCAAGAAGATCTGATGCTTTTGTTATTTGCGATGTAGAGTCTCCTTGCATCAATAATGGAAATGAAAGTAAATTCCATCCATTGTTAAGCCTATATGCTTCAATATCTGCTAATTTTGAGAATGAGATACTATATCTTCGACTTTCACTTGGATCTAAAAATTGCTCCCCTTCATCTTGGAGACCATTTCCGTTACTATCATCAAATAATAGTACACTAATTTCATTCTGCTCAATTTGTATATTTTTTGTTGTTAGATCAACTCCAGAAACTTCGTATACCCCCCTCCCAAGACTATCAAATTGCTCAACAGATTGCGCGGATACCTGATTTAAAACATTATTTTCTAGAATTGCTTGTTGCGAATTTGCCCCAACTCCAACCGGAGTACAATCCGCCAATAGTTCATTTAACTTATCTGTAGCAGATGATGCATTGCCCCAATGTCGAGATTCTAAATTATTTGTGTCATCTACAATACCTGGCTTGTAAAGCAAGGCGGCTTGAACATTTGAACGCTGGAGTAGATCATGATAATCTTGTTTAAAATTCTGAAAATCAGCTGTCTCTAATGGCCCTGTTTCAGTTATAAACAAAGGTTTATTCACTGAAACCCCATCAAGCCTATTTCCAATTCTCTGAGAATCTCTATACACATTAACCCCTACCGCATCCAATTTGGAAAATGCAGAGGATTTTTGAAGTTCAGCTAAATATGCCGTATATGTTTGTCCTGAACCAGTATCAAAATGAATATCTAACACAGGACTCATTAACTTTACATTACTCCTATTTACATTATTTACTACATATTCCATAAACTCACGTGCTCCAATAGGTAAGCGACTTCGTGTGGAATCACCAGCATGTGATTTTACGTTTTCTTGCCCATTTCCTTCATTATGTCCAGCTATTGCCCAAAATTGGATAGGGTTGCCTGCTGAATCCTTTACCTCATCTGCAATTGCTTGAATAAATTTCGTATATTCTACCGGATCTTGAAATTCATCTGGGCAATTCCAGTTCTCAATATTACCCCAACACACTCTCACTACCGTAGTTACCCCGTACTCATTTGCAGTTACTATATTGTGAGCAATTTTTTCGACATCCCCAGTCCCATCAGCAAGTCCAAGAAACCACTTTCCCCCATAATCTCGAATTTTTTTATACACCATATTCTCATACCCTGAATGTGGAAAATTAGTCCCGTTTACTCCAATTCGAGGACAAGAAAGTGTCCCACTGGACGATGAGACAGGGACTACCTTAGATTCCTGAGGTAATGCTGTTGTTTTCGCTACTGTTGTATTTCCAGGAGATACTGTACTTCCTATTTTTTGTTCTGGCGCTACTGGCCCGCCAGCTCCCATATTCGCAGGACAGAGAGAGGGTGTGTCTGGTTCACCACAGTTGTTAGTACTTTCAGATACTGTACATGCTTCTTCCATCCATGCTTCTTCCGCACGCTTATAACCATCAGGTGTTTCATCTCCATGTACTGTTAGAAACCCATGCTGATGTGCACCTCGATTCTCACAATGATTGACTCCTCCCCCACAATCAACCTCCCATGTACCAAAGCACGGGCTTGCAGAAGCATCGAAAACTATACGATCGACCACGCTCTGAAATTTACTCCCTAAGAAATTTATATCTTCTACTGGCTGATCCTCATCAGATGAAACTACAATTGTTTTATCTTTGTAGGGATAAGACATAACACGAATAGCTTCATATTCAATTTCCAATGGGGTTATAATCCGAGAAAGATCATCAGTTCTTGTTTGGGATATATCAATACTGTAGGTACCATTTTCAGAAACAACACCTGACTGCAAAATAGTGTCATCTCCAGCAAGAACCTCTACGAGTACAACACCTTTTTCTATCGGGTTGTCATCAAAATCCACCACACGACCATATACTGGATTAGGAATAGTAACTGCATCAAACAATTTCCCTGTTGTAATAGTATCTTCATATTCTTGAATCTGAAACCTATAACTACTCTCGGGTGATAATTTTGAGACAGTAACATGATGAGTGTAATATTTATTCGGAGCTAACTCCTGCGTTCCATCAGATTGCTCAATGTAATCCCGATCATCAAAGAACTGTTGGGAATTTTCATTATCTAGAAGAGTGACAACACTCTCTGTTTTACGATTTGTTTGCCAAACAAGTGAAAATGAAGTGCCTGTTACATTTGTAATGATTGCATTATTAACCGGTGGGACTTGAACGTACAATATATAAACTACCCCTAAGACTGCAGAGAAAATACTGAATAAAACTATCGAATACAGATACTTTTTCATATATCAATTTTTCCATTCTGTATGAAATGACCCTTCTCTATCTGTTCGCTCATATGTATGAGATCCAAATCTATCTCGCAATCCCTGAATGACATTGGCAGAAGTTCGTTCGGATGTAAAAGAATCAAAATAGAGTAATGAATTTGAGAGTGCATAGGTTGGAACTTCCAGTTTACCACCATACACAATCATCTCTCGTATTCCCTGTATGTGTTTTTTAAGTGTTTTTTGAACATACGGAAGTTTCAAAAAACATACCTCTGTGGGATTATCATGGAAATCATTTTGTAAATATTCCAATGATTTTGACCTAATAATACAACCTCCCTGCCAAATCCGAGATACTTCTGACAAAGAAATATTCCATGACTCTTCTTGTGCTGCTAGGGAAATTAAATCAAAACCTTGTGCGTAACATAAGGTGACTACCCCTATAAGTGCTGATTCAAGTAGCGAAATAAATTCCTTTTTATCTGGAATATCTTTCGTATCACGTTTCTTTGGATAGAGTTTTGCAAGTTCACTACGTAAATCTTTGTACGAGGAGGTGTATCGAGCAAACAACGATCCAGTTATTGATGGAATTGAAACCCCTCGCTCAAGAGCATCCTGCGAGGTCCACATTCCTGTACCTTTATTACCGGCTTTATCAAGAATCACATCTATGAGTGCCCCTTCCGCAAGAGAGTCTTTCTCCTTTAAAACATCAATAACAATTTCAAATAAAAATGATTCTAAATCTCGTTTATTGTACCCTTCGAATACTTCAGCAATCTCACCAGCAGAAAGATCGTAGGCATATTTAAGCAGTTCGTATGCTTCTGCAATTACTTGCATAATACCGTATTCAATTCCATTATGAACCATCTTTACAAAATGCCCTGCCCCATTTTCTCCAATATGTGTTACACATGGTTTCCCATTAAAATCTTTAGCAGCAATTGCTTCGAAAATATCTTTGAGGTTTTCCCAAGCGTGCTGTGATCCTCCCGGCATAATGCTAGGCCCCACCAAAGCACCATACTCCCCCCCAGAAACACCTGTTCCAACAAAATGAATCCCTTTCTCTTTCAATGCATGTTCTCTTCTAATTGTATTTTTGTAATGAGCATTTCCTGCATCAATCACTATGTCGTCTTTTTCTAAGTATGGAAGTAGGCCTTCTATTACTGCATCGACAGGGTCACCAGCCTTCACCATCACAATAACTTTACGTGGCCGCTCCAGAGCAGCTGCGAATTCTTCGAGTGAATAACTCCCTCGTAAATTCTTAGTTCCAAAGTCTTCTAGGAATTCTTCAGTAATCTTTTTCGTCCTATTGTAAACAACTACAGTAAAATCATTATTTGCAATATTTCGAGCAAGGCTTGCTCCCATTACTCCCAATCCTATTAATCCTATATGAGTCATGGTGTATACGTATTTGTGAAATTATGTAGTGAGCAGTTCATCAAACTTAGTCTTATAAAAAGACAATTCATGTAGCCCTTCTATCTTCATGCGCGGAGTACCATTTGTAAAAATGCCAACCGAAGGAATCAGGTGTATCCCAAATTTTTCAGCTACTTCAGGATATTCGTCAACATCAACAAAATAAACTTCAATCCTATCCTCATAGAGTGCTTCCAACTCTTCTGCAATATCTTTCATTTGAGTATGCTTCTCAAATATAGTAGCACTAAACAATATAATCACATTCCCGTAATAAATTGCCTCAGGAATTTCGCTTCCTTCTATGTACATAGGAAAATTAATCAATAAGAATTACATAGTTCCAGTATACACAAAAATATACAACAAGGTTATCATCATAAACGTACACTTTCCTTATATCTAATGGTATACTTGCATGAATCTTTTATGCTATATCTCACTATGAACAAAAAGAAAATTAAGTCATTTTTGAAAGAAAATTGGTTTTTACTACTGACTGTAGTTTACGTACTTTCTCCAATTGATTTATTCCCAGAATTACTTACACCGATTTTTGGTTATGCAGATGATGCAAGTCTTCTTCTTTTTGAATTATTACGCCGAGTATTCTTCAATAAAAAATCCCCGATTAACGATCAAGAGAAAAAAATTATGGAACAAGACTCCATTGACGAAGGTGAGATTGTGTCAGAATAATCGAACATTTGATACAATCAACTAATCAGTTTACTTTATCCCATGTACATTTTAGATTAATACGTATGTTTAAACCGGTAAATCCAAAACAAAATTTCCCTGAACTTGAAAAAGAAATTCTCAAATTTTGGAAAGAAGAAAAAATTTTTGAGAAACAAGTAGATATGAGGCCCGAGGAAAACAAATACGTTTTCTATGATGGCCCTCCATTTATTACTGGACTTCCTCATTATGGACATCTGCTTGGAAGTATCGCAAAAGACATAATTCCGCGTTACCAGGCGATGAAGGGAAAGAAAGTTGAACGTGTTTGGGGATGGGATTGCCATGGTTTGCCTATAGAAAATAAAGTAGAAAAAGC